>JAQUMZ010000027.1 GCA_028717865.1 Elusimicrobiota bacterium
TGGGGTGACTGACGGGATTTGAACCCGCGACCTCTGCGTTCACAGCGCAGCGCTCTAACCAGCTGAGCTACAGCCACCAAATCGTCCGCCGCCGGGACGTCATTATAGCAGTTTGCCCCCGAACCTTATCGCATCCGGCATGGGTCCTTGGACCCAACGGAGCCCGGGCCCCGCGACTCTGGCTAGCGCCCGCGCGCAAAGACATACTATAGACGGACCCGGGCAAACATGAAATTTCTCGAGCTCGCCATGGCCGTCGTTTTCATCGCGGCCCCCGCAACGGCCGCGCCCAAAAGAACGAAACCGGCCCGGGGAACCATCCACGTGGAGAGCAGAAAGCCCCGAGTCGACGCCGCCCAAGTCCTGCGCCAGGAGGGCATGCGCGACCTGGACGCGGGGCGCTTAGACGCCGCCATACAGAAGTTCTCCCAGACCGCTAAGATCAAGCCGGACGGCGCGTCTTTCTTCTTGCTCGGCTACGCCCATTTTCAGCGCGCCTTTCGCGGCGCCGAACCCGATCCCGACGACGCCCTGGAGACGATCAACGCCTATTCCACCGCCCTGGCCCTCGATCCGCAGCTCAAATCGCTCGCGCAGCCCTACCGCCTCTACCACGGCCTGGCCTTGTCCTACGAGACGCTCAAGGCCGACGACAAGGCCCTCAAGGCCTACCGCATGGCCTTCGCCAGCGCCCCGGACAATCCCATGATCCCGCTCTACGCGGCCCGCCTGCGCCAGCGCATGGGCCAGCCCGACCAGGCGGCCTCGAACCTCGGCCTAAGCCTCCGGAAAGCGCGCCGGCTCGGAAAAGAGCGGCTCATCGCCGAGACGATCAAGAACGACCCCTTCTTCGCCGTCCTGCGCGACTCGCCCGCGGCCCAGGCCCGCCTGGCGCAGGTCTTCGCCGAGGACAACCTCCTCGCGGCGGCCGCGCCGGCCGACGACGGCACCCTGCGCGACGCCGTCGCCGACCGCGACACCGCGCGGGAACGCAAACCGCCCGCGCGCAACCCCGCCGCGCTCGAGGCGATCGACGCCGGCGACGAGCAGTTCAAGTTCCGCAGGTATCGCCCCGCCATCAACGCCTACGCCGAGGCCCTGCGCCTCGACGGCGCCGCGCCGTCCCTGAGCCCCTTGCAGCTCGCCGTCGTCTACGAGCGGATGGGAACCTCGTACAACAAGCTGGGGCTCTGCTCCGAGGCGATCCTATCGCTGCAGCGCTGCCTCCAGCAGATGCCCGCCAACGCCGCCGCCCACTACCAGATCGCCCTGGCCCACTCGGTTTCCGGCCGGTTCTCCGAGTCGCTCAAGGCCCTCAAGGCCGCCTGGGAGCTGGCCCCGACCGCGGGCGAACGGCGCCGCTACATGCTCATGGCCAAGACCGACCCGGAGCTCGCGCCGGTGCGCGACCTGAGAGGCTTCGGCGAGCTCGTCGGCTCGGACGCCGACGCCGTGGCCGGACGCTAGCCGCCTAGGGAACCGCGGGACCCGCCGTCTTGAGCTTGGGCCGGACGCGCAGATTGGCCTTGACCACCTTGGCCAGGCGCTTGATGCCCTCGTCGATCTGCTCCGGGGTCGGGTAGGAGAAGTTCAGGCGCATGGTGTTCTGGCCGCCGCCGTCGCAATGGAAGGCCGAGCCGATGACGTAGGCTACGTTCTCCTTGATGGCCGCGTAGAAGAGCTTGTCGGCGTTCATGTGCGCGGGCAGGCGCACCCACAGAAATAGCCCGCCCTCCGGCCTGGTCCAGGTGACTCCCTCGGGCATGTAGCGCTCCAGGGCCTGCAGCATGGCGTCTTTCCTGACCCGGTAAAGCGCCTTGATGGAGTTGACGTGTTCGCGGATGAGCCCGGCCTTGAGGAACTCCGCGGCCAGCAGCTGGTTGAGCGAGGAAGTGCACAAATCCAGCGACTGCTTGAGTATGCCCATCTTCTGGATGATGCGCTCGTCGGCCAGTATGAAGCCCAGGCGCAGGCCGGGCGCCAAGGTCTTCGAGAAGGTGAACAGCGAGATCACGTTGTGCGTGGTATCGAGCTTGTAGAGCATGTCGGGGGCCTCGCCCTCGAAGCGCACCTGCCGGTAGGGGGAATCCTCGATGACGACGACGTCGTAGCGCTCCGAGAGCTTGACCAGCTCCCGCCGCCGTTCCTGGGTCAGGGTCACCCCGCTGGGATTCTGGAAGTCGGGCACGACGTAGACGAACTTGTAGTGCTCCTCGTCGGCGCGCAGCTTGCTCAGCTTGGACTCCAGCTCGTCGACGAGCACGCCGTGGTCGTCGGCGCGCACGCCCATGATCTTGGCCCCGTAGGAGTTGAAGACCTGCAGGCCGCCGATGTAGCTGGGCAGCTCGACCAGGATCGGATCGGAGGGATCGATGAAGGTGCGGCCGACTATGTCGAGGGCCTGCTGCGAGGCGGTCGTGACCAGGATGTTGGCGGGCGTGGTGTTTATGCCCTCCTCCTCGCGCAGGAGCTTGACGATCTGGCTCTTGAGCTCGGGCAGCCCCTCGGTCGGACCGTATTGGAGCGCCACCTTGGAGTTTTCCTTGATGATGCGCTGGGCCATCTCGGCCATCTTCTCGGAGGGGAAGGTCTGGGGGGCGGGCAGGCCGCCGGCGAAGGAGATGATTTCGGGCTTATTGGTGAGCTTGAGCAACTCCCGGATGACGGAGGCCTTGGTGCGCCGGTTGACCGTCGCGAGGTTCTTGGTCAAGTCGATCATGTACGCGCTCCCGAACGCGAGATTTTTCCGCCCGTGCGATATTATACATCCCTTTCTCGCGTTAAAGGCAAGCCCGGAGACTCGCGGCCCCGAAATGAGCTATCATCTGTGGCCGATGGAGTTCTCGATCGTCGCGCTCGTAGCCCTGGCCCTGGCTTTCGATTTCATCAACGGCTTCCACGATTCGGCCAACTCCATCGCCACCGTGGTCTCCACCCGCGTGCTCTCGCCCCGGCAGGCGGTGGCCTGGGCGGCGTTCTTCAACTTCATCGCCTTCCTGATCTTCAAGCTCCATATCGCGACCACCGTCGGCAAGGGCATCATCGATCCCGGCATCGTCGACGCCCGGATCATCGCCGCGACCCTGCTGGGCGCCTGCATTTGGGACCTGCTGACCTGGTATTGGGGCCTGCCCACCAGCTCCTCGCACGCCCTCATCGGAGGGCTCATCGGCTCGGCCCTGGTCAAGGTCGGCCTGCGCGCCCTGATCTGGAGCGGCATCACCAAGACGCTGATCTTCATGATCCTCGCGCCGTTTTTGGGCATGCTCCTGGGCCTGTCCCTGGGCGTCGTGGTCGCCTGGAGCTTCCGCAGGCTCGCGCCTTACAAGATCGACGTCCTGTTCCGCAAAGGCCAGCTGTTTTCCGCCGCGCTCTACAGCCTGGGCCACGGAGGCAACGACGCGCAGAAAACCATGGGCATCATCGCCATCCTGCTCTTCTCCTCGGGCCGTCTGGGGCCGACCTTCTACGTGCCGACCTGGGTCGTAATCAGCTGCTACACCGCCATGGGCCTGGGCACGCTCTTCGGCGGCTGGCGCATCGTCAAGACCATGGGCCAGAAGGTCGCCAAGCTGCGGCCCGTCGACGGCTTCTGCGCCGAGACGGGAGGCGCGCTGACCCTCTACCTGGCTTCGGCGATGGGCGTGCCGGTCAGCACCACCCACACCATCACCGGCGCCATCATGGGCGTCGGCTCGCTCAAGCGCCTGAGCGCCGTGCGCTGGGGCGTGGGCGGCAGCATCATGACGGCCTGGCTGCTGACCATCCCCGCCGCCGCGGCCATCGCGGCCGCCAGCTACTTCCTGCTGGGCCTCGCCCGTTGACCGGGCCCGCCTTCTGATCTTTCCCTGACCCCGCCGGTGCATAATATGGCCGACGAGAGGCGCGTCCATGAAGATCATCCTATGGCTGTGCGCGCTCGCGGCCGGCGCCGCCTGGGCCGCCCCGGCTCTCGCGGCGCAGCCGCGGATATTCGCCGAACCGCTGGGCCCGGCCGCGGCGGCCGGCCCCGGCGAAAAGCTGATCCTCCACGTCGATCATCGCAGCCGGGTCGCGGCGCGTTTCCGCGACTGCGGCGCGCGCCACGGCGCGCCGCCCATCTGCCGCGAGGACGCGGCCTTCGTATTCCCCCAACTGCGCGCCGACAAGGAGCGCCGGTTCATCCTGTTCGGCGACGAGGTGGTCGCCTCCCGGACCGCGTCGGCTCCCGGATTCCGGCTGTCGGAATCCTTCAAGCTGAGCTATGAAATCCGCTTAAGCGAGGACGGTCCCGGCCTGCTGCGCGTCTTCCTGGAGCGCGTCCCGGCGCGCGAGGGACGCTGACCCGGTCAAGTGGCGAAGAGGCGGTCCCCGGCGTCGCCGAGGCCGGGGACGATGAACCCGGAACGGTTGAGGGCGGCGTCTACGCCGGCCAGGAAGATCGGCACGTCGGGATGCTCGCGCTGGACTCGGCCGACTCCGGCCCGGGCGGCGATGAGGCCCAGCAGGGCGATGTTCTTGACCCCCTCGAGCTTGAGTATGTGCAGGGCCTCGGCCGCCGAGCCGCCCGTGGCGAGCATCGGATCGCAGAGCACGACGAAGCACTCGGCGATGTTCTTGGGCAGACGCACGTAGTAGCGCACCGGGTTCAAGGTCTCCTCGTTGCGGTAGAGGCCGATATGGCCTATGGGCGCCTTGGGCAGCAGATGCTGCAGGCCCGGCAGCATGCCCAGGCCCGCGCGCAGCACGGCGACGAAAGCCACGGGCTGCGCCGAGACCTGCGCCGCGGCGCAACCCAAGGGGGTGCGGACCTCGACCTTCCGCGTCTTGAGGCCGCGCAAAACCTCGGCGCCCATGAGCGTGGAGACCTCGCCCATGGTCCGGCGGAACTCCTCCGGCCGGGTGCCTCGGTCGCGCAGGACGGCGAGCTTCTCCTGGACCAGGGGATGGTCGCTGACCACCAGTTTTGAATTCATAACGCTACCTCAACAACAACGGCAATAACCACCCCGACGGAACGGACGCCCCCCTCATAGGGGGGCGTCCGGACTCGGCGCGCGCAGCGCGCCGAGTTGGTTTTAACGGCCTCAATAAAAAAATCACTTCACCACCTGCCTAATGACCGGCACGGGCTTGGGCCTCTTGGGGCCGATCTCCAGGGCGGCCAGGAAGCGCTCCCCGGCCTGCGCGACCTCGGCCTGGCCGCCGCCATGGATTTGGGCCACGCACTCGCCCCGCGCGACCTTGTCGCCGACCTTCTTTTCCAGGACGAAGCCGGCCGCATGGTCGATGGACTGCTCCATGCTGACGCGGCCGGCGCCCAGCACGACCGCGGCCTGGCCGACCTGGCGGGCGTCGAGCCGGACCACGTAGCCGGCCCGCGGCGCCGCGAGTTCGCGCACCACGGGCGACTTGGGCAGGCGGTCGGGGTCGTCGGCCACGCGGGGGTCGGCCCCCTGGGCCGCGAGCATCTGCTTGAACGATGCCAGCGCCGCCCCGGAGCGGATGAGAGGAACCAGGAGGGCCGCGCCGGCCTTCGGGCTGGGCGCGGCGCCGCCCAGATGCGCCAGCCAGCCGCCCAAGGCGAGCAGGCATTCGACGTAATCGGCCGCGGAAAAATCCCCGCGCAGGACCTCGAGCGCCTGGCGGACCTCCAGGGCGTTGCCCACGTAACGCCCCAGGGGCTGGTCCATGGCCGTAAGCACCGCCACGGCCTTGAGCCCCAGCTTGCGCGCGGTCCGCACCAGCGCGCGCGAAAGGTCCCGGGCCTGGGCGGGGCTCTGGAAAATGGCCCCGGACCCGATCTTGACGTCGAGCACGAGAGCGTCGAGGCCCTCGGCGAGCTTCTTGGACAGTATGCTGGCCACGACCAGGGGCGGCGACTCGACCGTGGCGGTGGCGTCGCGCAGGCAGTAGAGTTTGCGGTCGGCCGGGGCCAGGTCCTCCGTCTGGCCGAACATGCAGACCCCGATGCGCCCCAACTGGGCGCGTATGTCCGAAACGTCCAGGCGGACCTTGAAGCCGGACATGGCCTCGAGCTTGTCGAGCGTGCCGCCGGTGTGGCCCAGGCCGCGGCCGGACATCATGGGCACGACCAGCCCCGCCGCGGCCAGCAGCGGGGCCAGGGCCAGGGAGACGCCGTCGCCCACGCCGCCGGTGGAATGCTTGTCCACCTTGGCGCCCTTGAGCCGGGACAGATCCAGCCGCGCGCCGCAGGCGGCCATCTCGCGCGTCAGCAGCACGGTCTCCGCCTCGCTCATGCCGCGGCAGCATACCGCCATGAGCCAGGCGGAGAGCTGATAATCCGGGACCTGGGCGTCGGCGCGGGCGGCGGCGCGCACGATGAAGCGGATCTCCGCCTCGGAGTGCTCGGCGCCACGGCGCTTCTTCGCGATTATGTCGAGCATCCGCATCGTTTGTCCCGCTTCAGGCGGCCTGGATCAGGTCGGCCAAAACCAGGCGCAGGCCGTCGGCGACCCGCTCGCCCAGCGCCAGCACCTCGGCATGGTCCAGGGCGGCGCCCTTCATGCCCGCGCACAGGTTGGAAACCCAGGCGAGCGCCGCGACCCGCATGCCCATCTGCCGCGCCGCAATGACCTCCGGCACGACCGACATCCCCACCACGTCGCCGCCCCAAGCCCGGAAGGCGCGAATCTCGGCCGGGGTCTCGTAGGAGGGCCCGCAGACCGCGGTATAGACCCCTTCGCGGCAGGGCAGGCCGCGCCTGCGGCAGATGCTGGCGATATGGCCGCGCAGACGCGGGTCGTAGGCGTCGATCAGGTCGGGAAACATGGGCCCGAACTCTTTTTGGTGGAAGCCGCGCAAGGGGTTGCGGCCCATGAAGTTGATGTGGTCCTTGATCGCCACGAAATGGCCGGGTTTGATGTTCTCGCGCACCGAGCCCACGGCCGCGGTCAGCAGGAGCGTGTCGACGCCCAAGGACCGCAGAGCCCGCAGGGGCAAGGCGATGGACTCGAAGGAATGCCCTTCATAATAATGAAAACGGCCCTGCATGACCGCGACGCATGCGCCGCCGAGCCGTCCGCAAATCAGCTTGCCCGCGTGCCCGGCCACCGTGGCGCGGGGAAATCCCGGTATATCGCCGTAGGCGATGGTCCGGGACCGCTCCAGGGGCGGCACGGCCCGGGCCAGGCCCGAGCCCAGGACGACGGCGATCCGGGGCGAGCCGCCGAGCCGGCCGCGCATGTACCGGGCGGCCCCGCGCACGACGGCGAGATATTTTTTGGTTTCCATCTTGGGCGCGGCAAGGCACGCCGCCCGATCTGTTGCGTATTTTAACACATTTAGCTAGAATCCGGGCCTTCATGGCCGACGTCGCGCCAGACGCAAAAGAGCTTCGCGCCGACATCATACGCATGATCACGGCCGCGGGCTCCGGACATCCGGGGGGGTCGCTCTCGATCATAGACTTCCTGGCCGTCCTCTATTCCAAGCATCTGCGCCACGATCCCCGGCGGCCCGACTGGCCCGACCGCGACCGCTTCGTCCTCTCCAAGGGCCACGCGGCCCCCGCCCTCTACGCCGTGCTGGCGCGCCACGGCTACTTCGATCGGAATTTGCTCTCCTCTTTGCGCAAGCTCGGCTCCCCGCTCCAGGGCCATCCGGAACGCCGGCGCCTGCCCGGCATCGAGGCCTCCACCGGCTCCCTCGGCCAAGGCCCGTCCATCGCGCTGGGCATGGCCCTGGCCGCCAAGCTCGACGGTCGCGGCTGCCGGATCTACGCGGCCTGCGGTGACGGGGAGATGCAGGAGGGACAGGTCTGGGAAGCCCTGATGGCGGCGCCGAAATTCCAGCTGGACAACTTGACCCTGGTCGTGGACTGCAACGACGGCCAGATCGACGGCCACGTCCACGAGGTCATGCCGCTCGAACCTCTGGCCGGCAAGCTCGCGGCCTTCAACTGGGAGGTCCGCGACCTCGACGGCCACGATCCGTCCGCGATCGACGCGGCGCTGGACTGGGCCAAAGGGGCGCGGGGCAAACCCCGGGCCCTGCTCGCCCGGACGGTAAAGGGCAAGGGCGTGAGCTTCATGGAAAACCAGGTGGACTGGCACGGCCGGGCCCCCAACCAGGAGCAATGCGCGGCCGCGCTCAAGGAGATCCTCGGTGCCTGAGGCGACGCGCGCGGCATTCGGCTCGACCCTGCTGGAATTGGCGGAGGCTTTCCCGAATCTGGTAGTGCTCGACGCGGATCTGTCCAAGTCCACCATGACCGCGGCCTTCGCCGAGAAATATCCGAGCCGCCACTTCGAGTTCGGCATCGCCGAGTCCAACATGATCGGCGCGGCCGCGGGCCTGGCCCTGAGCGGCAAGATCCCCGTGGCCGCGAGCTTCGCCTGCTTCCTCGTCGGACGCCTCGAGACCATTCGCGTGGCCGTGATCCTCAACCGCGCCAACGTCAAGCTGGTCGGCACGCACGCCGGCCTGGGCATAGGCGAGGACGGCGCCTCGCAGATGGGCCTGGAGGACATCGCCGCCCTGCGCGGCCTGCCCCGCATCGCCATTCTGCAGCCGGGCGACGCGCTGGAGGCCCGCCAGGCCGTGGCCTGGATGCTCAAGCACGAGGGGCCGGTCTACCTGCGCCTGACCCGGCAGAAGCTGGAAGACATACACAAGCCCGATTATAAGTTCGAATTCGGCAAGGCGGACTTGGTCTGGCAGCCCGAGCCCAAGCCCAGGCATTTCCAGGCCACGATCTTCGCCTCGGGCGGCACGGTGGGGGGGGCGATCGCGGCGGCCAAGGAACTGCTGCCGCGGGGCTTCTCGGCGCGCGTTTTCAACGCCGCCACCATCAAGCCTTTCGACGAGCAGGCCGTGGACCAAGCCGCGGCCGTCAGCGAACGCCTGGTCACCGTCGAGGACCACAACGTTTCCGGAGGCCTGGGCGCAGCGGTCTGCGAGGCGGCGGCAAGCCTGGGGCTCAAGGTTCCCGTGGTCGCGCTCGGGACGCGGGAACTGGGCGAGTCCGGCTCCCCGGCCGAGCTCTACGAGCGCCACGGCTTGAGCGCGCCGCGCATCGCGGAGGCCTGCCTGAGGAACCTCTCCTCGTGTTGAAAGCTCCGGGGGTTTTCGTCCTGCTGACCGTCCTGCTTTGGGGCGCGGCGGGCTTGCTCGACAAGCTGGTCCTGCGCTGGCTGGGCCCCAACGAAACCTTCGTGGTCCGCATGGGCGTCAACGCCCTGCTCTCTCTGGCCGTCTTCGCCTGGGGCGTGCTGCCCGCGCGAGCGGCCGTGGCCCAGGCGGGGAAACTCCCGGTGCTGGTCATCTCGGCCAGCTTGACGCTGACCCTGGCCGCGGTGTTTTGCTACATCAAGGCCCTCGCCTCGGCCGAGGCCTCGCGCGTCGTGCCGCTGACCTCGGCCTTCCCGCTGGTGACCGTGCTGCTGGCCGTCCTCTTCCTGGGCGAGGCGCTCACGCCCGCCAAGCTGCTGGGCACCCTGCTCATCTGCGCCGGCGTCGGCCTGCTGTCGTTATAGCCCCAGCTCGTAACACGTCACGACGTTCTTCTTGCCCTTGACCTTGAGCTCCTTGCGCTCGGCCGAGGCGAACAGCTTTCCAGCCAAGCCGTAAAGCTCCTCGCAAACCAGCAGCCGGCCCGGCGCGCAGTTGGCCTCCAGGCGCTGGGCCGTGTTGACGGCGTCGCCGATGAAGGTGTACTCGCGCCGCTCCCGGGAGCCCACGTTGGCGCGCACGGCCCGCCCCGAGTTGATCCCGATGCGTACCGCGAAAGGGCTGCCCCGGGCCTGGAGTTCCCGGGACAATTCCAGGAGCCGGCGTCCCGCCCGCAAGGCCGGCTCCGGCTCGGAGAAAACGGCGAAGATGCAGTCGCCGATGAACTTGTCCACGTCGCCGCCGCAGGCGTAGATCGCCTCGGTGGCGGGCTTGAAGATCGCGTTCAAGGCCGAAACCACGTCGGAGGGACCGTGATCCTCGCTGTAGCCGGTGAAGCCCTTGACGTCCAGGAAGAGGAAGCAGCCGCGGAACTCCGAGTCGGGCAGCTCGAACTCGCCGCGCGCCGCGCCCTCGCCCACCCGAGTCCAGACCTGGTGGGGGGTATAGCGGTGGATAACCTCGTTCTGGCGGCGCAGGCGCTCTCCGTCCTCGTAGGACTTGCGGCTGAGGTTGGCCAGGAAGAGCTCCGTGTCGTCCTGGATATCCTCGCTCTTCGCCAGCAAATCCCGCAGGCGGGCGGCGTCGCCGGCGGACCCGGGGCGCGCCGCCGGCATAGGGACCGAGGCGACGGCGGGGCGGCCGGCCTTCAACGCCAACAGGCAGATCGTCGTGGTATGGTACTGCGAACCGCGCGACGGTTGGGACCGATCCACGATTTCCTCGTAGCGGCTCAAGCAGGGCCCGAACTCTCCGCCGGAATAGCAGCCGAAGATCGGCGCGTCGGCTCCCAGCACCGAGCGGACGACCTCGATCTCCTGGTCGACGCGGCTGTGCAGGATCGCGCTGCGTCCGCAGCAGCTCACGGCCAGGATGAGGTCGGGTTTGCGCCCGCCCAAGGCCCGTAGGCAGTTCTGCGCGGCCTCGCGCGCGCCTTGCAGCAGGCCGGCGCGGCTGGAAAGCAGCAGCCTGGCCTTTCGCCCCTGCAGTTCCTCGAAGGGGGCGTAGGCGATGCCGCCGTCTTCGAAGTCGCAAGCGACCGGGAGCTTGACCCGGGAGCGCGCGTCGCCCTCGACCTGCAGCGAGAAGCCGTAGCGCTGGATCATGAGCTCGAAGAACTTGTCCGAATGGCCCGTCCCGAGGAACTGGCGATAGTAGTCCATGACGGGCATCCCGTCGACCGCGTAGACCTTGTTGCCGCGGCAGCGGGTAAATTCCACGACCGGGCCCACGGGCTGCCAGCCGTGCGCGAAGCCGAAGGCGGCGCCAAGATCCGCGGCGTCGAGGTCCAGCCAAGCCAGGCGGGCCGCCGCCTTCGTCAGCCGGGGACCCGAGTACTGGTAGTTGGTCCAGAAATCCGGATGCCTCATCCCGAGGTCGAAGTCGCCGCAGCAGAGGCCCCCGAAGAGCGGCGCGGCCCCCAGCACATCCTCTATGCCCCGGAGCAATTCCTGTTCGCGCCCGTTCGTGATCCCGGCGAAGGTCAGCCCGACCGCCTTGCCGCCGGCCGGCCGCGGCGGCAAGGCGCGGGCCAGGGCCCGGCCCGTCTCGCGCTGGTCGGCGCCTATGTCCGCCCCGGAGATCCGCAGGCCCGGGCCGTCGAAAGACGCCAGCAGGACGGCGACGCCGTCCTTGCCGACCCCGGCGTTGGTGATGTGCGCGTAGCAGGAGCCTCCGAGCAGCAGACCCGGATCGATTTCCCGGCACAAGGCCCGGTGCAGCCGGTTTTGATCCATCCGGATGTGGCCGAAGGCCAGGGCCAGGCCCGGATCGGGGACCGTCCGGCGGGCCTGCCTGACCGCATCGGCGGCCGCCCGCTCCGGATCCGGATCTTGGCCCAACCCGATTCCGATATTCATCTCGTATGGGTGCCAGGCTTCATAACCAGGTCCTAGGAACTATTGCTGAAGCCTGGCACCCAGCGTGGCACCAAGAGTCTTTTTCAGTTCCCAGTCGTAGTGGTCGCCGTACTCGTTGATGCCGGGGGCCAGGAAGCGCTCGAAAAGCGCGCGCTGCGGGCCCAGTTCCTCCATGAAATCGCGGATGAGCCCGCGGCGCCGGCGCTTCCAGGCCCGGGCCAGCCGGCCGTAGCGGTAGAGCTCCACGTACTGCGCGGCCGAGCGGTCCCAGGAGGCGTCCACGGCCATGGCGGCCTTCATCCGGCGCAGGTGCTCGTCGTAGCGATGGCGGAAGACGTCCAGCGCGACGCGGATGGCCCCGAAGAACGCCCCGCACTCCCCGGCGAAGTCGCCGATGTCGAGCCAGTCGTAGAGATAGCCGAAATCCCGGACCTTGGTCAGGCCGCCGATGGCGCGCGCGATGGGCAGGGTCCCCAGCAGGGCCCCTTCGTAGTCCACCAGGCCGCAAGGTTCGAAGCGCGAGGGGACCAGCACGAAATCCGAACCGGCCAATATGAGCTTGGACAGGGGATGGTTGAAGCCGTTGTTGAAATAGACCCGGCCGCGCTGCCGGCGGGCCAGGGTCCGGAACCAGCCCTCCAGGGACCGGCCGGAACCGTCGGCCCCGGAACCCAGTATGACGAAGCGGGCCTGGCCGTCGTAGGCCAGGACCCGCTCGATGACCGCGGCGATGGCGGCGAAGTTCTTCTGCTCGACCATCCGCCCGACGGCGCAGAAGATCGCCGGATAGCCCCAGATCTCGTGGCCGAAGGCCTCCAGGTGCAGCAGCCGGCGCAGTTCCTGCTTGACCTCCAGGCGGCCGGCGTCGAAATTATGATCGCGCGCCAGCATCTCCTTCTGGACCACGGGCTGAGCGAAGATCGGGCGGGGCGCCGCGTCCTGCACGGCGCGCAGGACCTCGGCCTTGAGATCGGGCAGGCGCTGCGGCCAGTTCTTGGCCGAGAGCCCGTTGGTGATGCCCGCCACCGGAATTTTCTCGAAGAGATCCAGGCAGCGGTTGGGGGGGAAAACCTCCACCGGCGCCGCGCCCTTCTGGGCGGCGGCGCGGTTCTTGAGGGCGGCGTGGCTCTCGCGCAGTTCGGCCGCGTGGCCCCAGGTGCCCTCGAGGTCGCCGCTGACCGTCGTCACCCG
>JAQUMZ010000028.1 GCA_028717865.1 Elusimicrobiota bacterium
GGAAATGATGACGACTACGGCCGCAACGCGCAGGGAAGCCCCTTTCATCCGCAAGGGCCGTGATACCGGAGAATCGGCTCCGGCACTAGGGAAGGAAGTCCTTGAAAACGTCCGGAATATGGCCTAATCCCCCCTGGACCGTTGAGACGAGCCTTCTAGGCCTTCAGTCCAGGGGCGGCAGCGCCGACTGTATCTTGAGGCCGGCCGAGGCGCGCACCACCGGGCCATGGCCGCAGCCCAGGACCTCCAGATCGAGCATGGCGAGCTGGCGCGCCGACTCGCGCGCGGCCGCCGCGTCGTGGCAGCGCCGCGAACCGGGAACCGAAAGGCGGCCCGCGCGGTTGTCCAGGGCGTCGCCGCAGAGGACGACCTTCTCCGCGGGCTGGAACAACGAAATCGATCCCCGGGTGTGCCCGGGCGTGGCCAGGACCTGCCAGAGCGGCAGGCAGCGCAAGGTCCGGCCCTGCTCCAGGGGCAGCACCCCCGCCAGAGGCCGGTAGGGATAGCGCAGCCGGCGACAGATGCGGCGCAGCCTGGACCCGAGGCCGCGCCGGAGGGCCGGGCGCCCCTCGATGGCGGGGATGTCGCCGGCGTGGGCCAGCACGCGGACCCGCCGCCGCTCCAGCAGCGCGCGGGCCCCACCCGCGTGGTCCGCGTGGCCGTGGCTTATGATGATCGCGTCGAGCTCCGCGAGCGGAAAGCCGTTGCTCTCGATCTCGCCCAGCAAAGCCGGCGCCGCGAGGGGGTGCCCGGTGTCGAAAAGGCTCCAGCCGCGGGGCCCCTCGATGATATAGCAGTTGGCGGGCGCGGCGGCCTGCAAAAGGTAGAGCCCCTTGCGGATGCGCTGCACTAAAGCCGCTCCACTATGCGCAGCCGCTTGAGCCTGACCGGCCGCAGCGGAAGGTCGGAGCCCTCGCTCTCGTCGCGCGCGACCCTCGAGATCGCCGCGGCCACGCCCAGTCCCGCCGCGACCTCGCCGAAAATCGTATGGCGGCCGTCGAGCTCGGGAGCCGGGGCCACGGTGATGAAGAACTGCGAGCCGTTGGCATCCCGGCCGAAGTTGGCCATGCCCACGACCCCGGGCCGGTCGAAGCGCAAACCGGGACCGATCTCGTCGGCGACGGTCAAGCCGATGTCGCCCCGGCCGTCGCCCCGGGGATCGCCGGTCTGGATCATGAAGCCCGGAACGATCCGATGGAAGGTCAACCCGTCGTAGAGGGGCGCGCGCCGCGCACGGCCGGTACGCGGGTCGCGCCAGGCCTTGCCGCCGGTGGCCAGGGCGACGAAGTGCTCCACGGTCCTGGGCGCGGCCCGGGGCAGCAGCCGCACCACGATGACCCCCAGCGAGGTCTCGAGCACGGCGAAAGGGCCCTCCGCCTTGGCCGCACCGTCGCGGCACCCCGCGGCCAGGGCCAGGCAGAGGGCCAGGCCCGCCGCCGCCCGGGTCCTCATGCTGCGAGCAGTTCCTGCGGAAAGCCTATGTCGAGCACCTTCAGAGCTCCGACGTACTTGCGGGCATGCGCCATGACCAAACCGCGCTTGGCCAGGCCCAGGGTCAGGGTCAGGGTCGCGGTAATGTAGACGCCGCTGTGGTAGCCCGTGTCCGGCTGCAGCCCCGAGGGGACGTCGATGGCGATCACGGGCTTCCGGGAGCGGTTGACCGCCCGGATGACGTCGCCCACGAGTCCGGCGGGCTTGCCGCTGGCGCCGGTGCCAAGCAAAGCGTCGAGCACCACGTCCGAGCGCTCCAGGCTCGCGGCCAAGGCCTTCGCGTCGGCGGCGTCCAAGATGGGCAGCCCCGAGGCCCGGGCGCGGTCGAGGTTCGCCTGGACCGCCTCCGGATAGCGTCCGGGCTCGCCCGGACGGCCGGGCTTCGGGGGGCAAAGGCAGACCGAGATATCCGCGCCGCCCTCCTTGAGCAGCCGGGCCGCCACCAAGCCGTCGCCGCCGTTGGAGCCCCGTCCGCAGCAGACCGCCACCCGGCCGGCCTTGAGCTCCTTGCCCAGGCCGGCCAGGAACAGCACGGTCTCCGCCGCCACGGCGCGGCCGGCGTTCTCCATGAGCTCGAGATACGGTATCCCGTGGACCTCCGAGGCCGCCTCGTCGATCTCGCGCATCCGCTGCGCCGTGACCACGGGCAGTCCCTGATAGGTCTGCGGCGGAGCCTCCTTAGCCATTGAGCGCCTCCGCGAACCGCATGAAAAGCCCGGCCGCGGCCAGCAAGAACGCCAGGCCCGAGGCCAGCAGCAGGGCCAGGTAAGGCAGGATCAGGTTGAACCACGCCCGTCCCAGGCTGACTTGATACGTATCCTGGATGCTGCGCGCCTTGAGCGACAAGCTGGCGAGGCCCAAAAGCAGGAAGGCCGCCCCGGCCGGCCAGCGCCAGGTCGGAGCCAGGGCCAGCAGGACCAGAACGGCGGGCACGGCCAAGCCCCAGACCAGCTGGGCCATGCCGAAAAGCACGAAAAGCTCGGAAGCGCTCCCGGGACGGCCCTGGAAATCGGCGATAAGGTGCAGGACCGCCACCATGACCAGCCCCGCGCCCAGCTCCCAAAGGAGAAAAAGGGCGAAGCCGATGCCGCCGAAAGGCAGCAGGACCAGGCGGCCGGAGAGCTCCTGCGCCGTGAAAAATCCCAGAGCCCCCAGCATGAAGCAGAGCACGCCCAGGGCCAGCGGCCGCCGCGCCTTGACCGCGGCGGCGGCCTTTACATGGTCCTCGAAGAAATCGAATACGAGTTCCATGGCCGGCGCTACCAGCCCATCCAGCGGTATTCCAGGCCCGGGAGGTCCGAGGGCTTGAGCACGTCGGCCAGACTGCGGGCGGAAAGCATGCCGTCGAAGCGCGCGTCCAAAAGCTCGAGTATGTCGCTGAAGCGGTCAGTCTCGCGCTTGACGCGGGGACGGCCGGATAGGCCGCCCAGCTTGGCCGCCAGGGCCACGGCGTCATCGGAGTCTCCCAACTGGTCCACCAGCCCGGCCTCCCGGGCCTGGCTGCCCGAGAATATCCGGCCGTCGGCCAGGGGTTTGAGCTTGGCCAGGGTCAGGTGCCGCCCCAGGCTCACCGCCGAGAGGAATTGCCCATAGGCGTCGGAGATGAGGTCCTGGAGGATGGCCTTCTCCTCCGCGGTCAGGGGCCGGGCCGGGGAGCCCATGTCCTTGTGCTTGCCGGACTTGATCGCCTCCAGCTTGAAGCCGATCTTGCCGAACAGCCCCTGCATGTTGGTCACCGAGAAAATGACGCCGATCGAGCCGGTCAAACTGCCGGGATGGGCCACGATCTTGTCGCAAGCCGCCGCGATATAGTAGCCGCCGGAGGCGGCCACGTCGTCGAAAAGCGCCACGAAGGGGATGCCCTTCTCCTTGCGCACGCGCAGGATCTGGCTGTAGATCTCCTGCACCGCGCCCACGCTGCCCCCGGGCGAATTGATGTCGAGCACGATGGCCTTGACCCCCTTGGCCTCGGACATGGCCTTGATGCGGCGCACCCACTGCTCGGCGCCGCGCTCGAACACGCGCCCGCTCTGGGAGTTGTAGATGGGGCCGTGGATGGCTATCCAGCCGACCGCGTCCTTCTCGCGGGCCAGCGACAGCAGCGCGGCGCCCGGCTCCGGGCCCGCCTTGGCCGCGGACCGCGGGCCGCGCAGGATGACGATCGCGGCGGCGGCCAGCGAGACGGCGTAGAGCGCGGCCACGGCGTACATGAGCCGGCGCTTGACGCGGCGGCCTCCGACGGCGGACGCCGGGGCCGACGGCCCCGGCTGCGGCGCGAACGATTGCTGATCCATGTCTTCCTCGCTCAACCTTGGGGCGCCGAGCCGCCCGAATAGCGGACGACGCGGTCGCGCCCCTGGGATTTGGCCTGATACAAGGCCCCGTCGGCCCGGGCCACGAGCTCCTCCGGAGTGGCCGCGTCGCGCGGAAAATGCGCCACGCCGATGGAAACCGTGATGGAAATCGTCTCGAAAGCGATGGCGAAGGTCTCGGCGGCCAGGGCGCGACGAATGCTCTCGGCCTTGCGCATGACGCCCTCGGGCTGCGCCCGCGGCATGAGGACCACGAACTCCTCGCCCCCGTAGCGGGCCACGAAATCCGTCTCGTAAACCGAGGCGTTGAGGACCTGTCCCACCCGGCGCAGCACCTGGTCGCCGAAGGGATGCCCGTAGCGGTCGTTGAGGCCCTTAAAGTGGTCGATGTCGAGCATGAGCAGGCTGTAGGTGGTCCGGAAGGTGCCGGCGCGCACGGTCTCCTCGCGGATCTTCTCGTCGAACGCCCCGCGCCGGTGGACCCCGGTCAGCCCGTCGACCTGGGACAGGCGCTCCATCTCCTGAAAAAGCTTCACGCGCCGGAAGGCCAGGGAGGTCTCCGCCGCGAAAGTGCGGGCCTTGGCCAGCAGGGCCTCGGGCTCCTGGTCCGACGGCAGGCGGGCGTAGAAATACCCCACCAGTTCGGCACCCTCGTGGATGGGCACGGCCAAGGCCCGCTCCGGCGATTCGAGGATGCGGCACTCGGTCAAGGGCACGGCGTGCTCCTGCACGTAGCGCTCCCAGGTCGTCCACGAGCCGCCGGGAGAATTGTCGAGATTGCGCACGCTCAGCCTCTGGAAACCGCCCGTATCGCTGGCCACGTAGAGGGCGAAGTCGGACACCCCCAGGAATTGCCCGACGGCCAGCTCGAGCTTGGGCCGCATCTCCTCCCACGACAGGGCCTCCGCGAAGCCCTTGATCATGCCATAAAGCGCCAGGGTCTCCTTCTGCTCGCGCTCGGTGCGCAGCCCGGCGGCCTTGACCTGCGCCACCTGCAGGGCGGCCGCCTCCCGGCGCCGGCGCGTTTGCTCCAAGGCCTCGAGCTGGCCGGCGCGCTCCGCCCGGGAACGGCGGCAGAGCAGCAGAGCGTAGGCCCCGCCCAGTATCCCCCAGCCCGCGCACAGGCTCGCGGCCACCCGGCCCTGCGGGCCCGCCGCCGACACCAGCAGCAGCGCTGCCGCCGCGGCCGCGCCCAGGCCGCCGGCCGCCGCCCATTGGCGCCGCGGATAACTGAGCAGCAGCGCGCCGGCGGGCAGCAGGGACAGCAGGGCGCAGGCGAGGTCGAACTTCAAATGCCGCCCCCGACAACGGAACGGCACAGCCACCCCCGACGGAATGAACGCCCCCCCTCGCATGGGGGGCGTTCAGGTTCGGCGCCCTTCGGGCGCCGAACTCGGGGAACGGCAACAACGACAAAAACGGCCTTCATCCCACCACCCGGTCGCGGCCGGCGTTCTTGGCCTGGTAGAGCCGCTCGTCGGCTATGCGCACGATCTGGCTGGCGGTGGTGGCGTCGGCGGGGAAGCTGGAAACCCCGAAACTCATGGTGGCCCCGGTCTTGTTCCCCTGGAAAACGAACGGCTCCTCGCCCACCCGCCGGCGCATGCTCTCGGCCAGCGCGACGGCCTCGGCGTGCGCCATGTTGGGCAGGATGAGGCAGAACTCCTCGCCTCCGTAGCGAGCCGGGAAATCCACGGGGCGGGCGAAGGCGGCGATAATGGCGGCCAGGGTGCGCAGGAGCTGGTCTCCCGCCTGGTGGCCGTAGCGGTCGTTGTAGGACTTGAAGTGATCCACGTCGCAGAGGATGAAGGACAGGGGGGTCTGGCCCCGGCCGGCGCGCAGGAGCTCCTCGCGCAGGCGGGCCTCGAAGGCGCGATGGCTGAAGAGCTGGGTCAGCGGATCGTGCACCGCCGCCTGATGCACGTGCTCGTAGAGCTGGATGTTCTCCAGGCTCAACGCGGCCATGGTCGCGAAAAGGTCGGCCGTCCTGAGGTCGTCGGGGGCGAAGGCCCCCGGCCGCGCCGCCTCCAGCTTCAGGTAGCCGGCAGGCTGGCGCATGACCTTGACGGCCAGGGCCATGCCGCAGCCGCAGGCCGGCGCTCCGGCCGGCCATTCCTGGACGGCGCAATCCTTGACCAGAACCGGCCCCTGGCGGCGGGCCGCCAGGACGACCAGAGGGTCGGCCGCGGCGTCGGCCAGGACCGACACCCTGGCCTCGGGAAAGCGCTGGGAAAGGATGTCGACCAGGCGGCGGTAGACCTCGCGGCTGTCCGTTATCCGCCCGAAGGCGCGGGCGGTCTCGGCCAGGTCGCGGCGCAGGCGTATCTGGCCCCCGACCGTCTCCTGATAGGCCTGGTAGTATTTGCTGTCGCGCTCGTCGTCGCGGATGCCCGCGTCGAGGGCCAGGCGCTTGGCCAGGGCGTCGCGCTGGTCGGCGAGGTCCCGATTACGGTAGAGAGAGATGCCCCAATCCAGGGCCCAGAGCCCCCCGACCTCGACCATTACGGCGGCCTTTTGCGCCGCGTGGGGACAGCGCACGGCCACCAGGATCCCGACCAGGCTGGCCAGGAAGGTGAAAATAAAAGGCAATTCCGCCTCCCGGCGGAAGTCGGTCCAAAGCGCCAAGGCTCCGAAAAACGGGTAGACGGCCACCCCGAGATCCGGTCGCAGGACCAGTTCCAAGGAGATTGCCGCGAACAGAAGGTTCGCCCCTAAGAGGGTGATGGAACGTTTGGCCAACATCAAAAATGGTGGAGGTGGCGGGATTCGCACCCGCGTCCAAACGCCGACCGCCGCAGTCACTACAGGCTTAGTCCGCCTTCAGTTTCATCCGGGAAAACCGACGGACCGGTGCGCCCGGACTATCCCCGTTCTGGTCTTGAAACCTCCTCCGACGGTGACAGCGGGAAGGCCTCCAGCCTGCTCTTGACGCCGGCAATCCCCCAGCAGGCGTCGGGGACCGGCGTGAACTCACCGCGGGTTAGGCGGTGGCCCAAGCCAACTGTGAGTTGGCGTTTGTTTTTTGGCCGGATTTTATCCTGGGTCCCGCCAGCCAGGGCCTGCGACCAACGACGGAACGCCGCTTGTCGAAGCTATTCACCCCCAAATATATATAAGTATACCATGCCCCGGGCCGCTTACGCCAAAGTCTCCAGGGCGGCCAGAAGCTCCCGCGCCGTTGCGAAGCGCCGGCTCGGATCCGGCTGCAGGGCCCGCGCGAAGACCCCGTCCGCCGCGGCGGGCAAGCCCGGCGCCAGTTTCGAGGGCGGGATGTAGGCCATGTTGACCTTGTTCATGAGCATCCCCGCCCCGGTCCCGGAAAACGGCGCCTTGCCGCAAAGCATCTCGTAGACGCAGACCGCCAGCGAATAGACGTCGCCCTCCCGGCGCACCACCCCCTGCTCCTGTTCCGGAGCCATGTAGGGAGGGGTGCCCGCCACGGTGTTGGTCACCGAGAAGCGCATGGCCGTGTCCTTGGCCAGACGCGCGATGCCGAAATCCATCACCTTTACGAAACCCTCCTGGGACACCATGACGTTGGAGGGCTTCAGGTCCCGGTGCACCACGCCGCGCCCGTGGGCGAACTCCAGCGCCGCGGTCATGCCGCGGCAGACGCCGAGGGCGTCCCGGAAAGCCAGGCGGCCGCCGCCGATGAGCTCGTGGACCGTCTTGCCGCCGACGTATTCGAAGACCAGGAAAATTTCGTCGCCCTGCTCCACGATGGCGTAAATGTCGACTATGTTGGGGTGATGCAGGCTGGCCACGAGCCGGGCCTCGTTTATGAAGCGCGCGCGCTCGCGCCGGTCCAGCCGCAGCTCTTCGCGCATCTTCTTGATCGCCACCTTGCGGTCGAGGGTCACGTCGGCGCCCTCGTAGACCATGCCCATGCCGCCCGCCCCGATCTGACGCAGGACCCGGTATTGGCCGCGCAGGAGCCCGTCGTCGCCGGCGGCCCGAGGCGGAGCCTCGCCCAAGGCGGCCGCGACCTCCGGCTCCCGGGCGGCGACCGCCGGGGCGCGGCGGGTCAAGGCCGTCTTGATCCGCGCGGCCAGGGGCAGGGCCACCGAATGCAGCAGGCCCAAGGCGACCAAAAACCCGCCCACGAGCGTCGCCAAGACCAGGATGCCGAAGCGCCGGCTGCGCCGGGCCCCGCCCCGGCCCGGGCCCGCGGGCCGGTCCGCGGCCCCGGCCGGGATCTCCCAGGGATAAAAGAAAGGCACATCGTCGCCCGCGGTCCGGTTTTGCGCGGATTCCAAGCTCGCGCGGTAGGCGGGATTGAGCCGGCTGGCCCGCTCCAGCAAAGACAGCATCTTCTCCTGATCCCCCAATCCGCCGTAGGCGTAGGCGAGATTGGCCAGGGCGTCGGCGTTCTCGGGATCGAGCTCGAGCGCCTGGCTCGCCAGCTCCAGGGCGCCGCGGTAGTCCTTGAGCTTGTTCTTGGCGAAAGCCTTGAAGTTGAGCAGCCCGACGTCCCGCGGATGCAAGGCCAGTCCCTTGTCCGCGGCGCCGAGCACCGCGTCGTGCATCCCCAAGCGCGCGTAGGTCTGGGCGCGCAAGCGCAAGGCGTCCAAGCTGCGCGGATCGGCGGCCAGGGCCCGTTCGATTTGCGCCAGGGCGGCTTGGCGGTCGCCCACGGCCAGGCGCTCCCGGGCGGCCTTGAGCGCGCTCTGCGCTCCGAGGTTTCGGCTGTTTTGAGCCCAGGCCGGGCCCCGGAGCGAGGCCAAGGCGGGCTCGTCTTGCCGGTCTTCCATGGGCACCGGAATATCGATCCGCTTCGGCATGCCGTCCCGGTCCTCGGTCAGCTTGTAGACGTCGAAGGCATTCTTGTTGTTGGGATCGAGCTCGAGCGCCTTGCGGGCGGCCGCGTTGGCCTGCGCCATTTTGCCTTGATCCGCGAGGATGGTGGCCTGGGCGACGCGAGCCTCCACATTTCCCGGATCCTGTTGGAGAATTTCGTCGAGGTCGGCGAGGGCGTCTTGCGAATTGCCCGCCCGCCATTTGTCGAAGACGCGCTGCAACAAATTGCCCCCGCCGCCGCCGTAACCGCGGCCGCCGCGCCAATAGGCGCTGGTTTGGACGACCTCCTTGAGCTTGGGATTCATGCCTTCCACCACGGCTTTTTCCTTGGCCGCGAGCTCTTCGAGAACGGCGCGTTCCTTGTCGCTCAAGCCGTCGGCGCGGGCTTGCCGCAAATAGTCCATGCGCTCATGGCGGTCTTTATAATAAGCGACGATCGATTGGAGGTCCTGATCCGAAAGGCCGGGCTTGGCGCCTCTACGATAATAGGTGTCGACGAGGACCTGGCTCATCCTCGCCATGTTGGAGGGCAAATTAGAAGCCTGCAACTGACTCTCAAGGGCCTGTTTCGCCTGCGCGGCATCGGGATAGAACCCCGAAACCGGCGCCGGCGCCTGCGCCCAAGCCGATGCGCAGCTCAGGCCCACGAAAACGGACGACAAGGCCCCCGCGAGTCGCATACGTGAAAGTGTAAGAGGAGGGCTTGGTTTTGTCAACCCACGCGCGGGAAATTAACCGTTTTTTATCCGGGCAAGGCGTCCAAGGCGGCGGAGAACGCCTCGGCCGAAGGATAGCGGGAATCCGGCTCCGCCGCCAAGGCCTTGGCCAGGACCTCGTCGAGGCCGCCGGGCAGCCCCGGAACCTCCCGGCTCAGGGGGACGAATTTGCCGTTGACCTTGTCGAGCCGCAGCGCGGCGCCGTCCCCCATGAAAGGAGGCTTGCCGCCGAGCATCTCGTATAAGCAGGCCCCGAGGGCGAAGACGTCGGACTCGCGGCCCGCCGCGCCCCGGTCGGCCTCCGGAGCCATATAGGGCGGCGTGCCCGCGATGGTATCGGTCCGGCCGGCCCGGGTCACGGCCTCCTGGGCGCGGCGCGCCACGCCGAAGTCCATCACCTTGACCCGGCCGTCATCGGCCAGCATGATGTTGGCGGGCTTGAGGTCGCGATGGATGACGCCGCGGGCGTGGGCGTAGGACACCGCCGCGCAGGCCTGCCTGAGCACGTCCCGGGCCCGGCTCCAGGGCAGCGGGCCCCGCTCCAGCAGAAGCTCCGCCAGCGTGCGCCCGGCCACGAACTCGAAGACCAGGTAGATGTCCCCGGCGTCCTCCACGATGGAATGGATATCCACTATGTTGGGATGGCGCAGGGCGGCCACGACGCGGGCCTCCGCCAAAAAACGCCTGCGCTCGGCGGGATCGGCGCGAATCTCGTCGCGCATCTTCTTGATGGCCACCTTCCGGGCCAGGGCGTTGTCCAAGGCCTCGTAAACGACGCCCATGCCGCCGGAGCCGATCCGGCGCGTCACGCTGTAGCCGCTCCAGAAGCCGTCCGCCTCCGGCGCCGCCCCGGGGCGGCGCCGGAACGTGGAGCGCACGGCCTGCCGCAAGCGCGGGGAAAGCACGCTAAGCAGCCCGAAGGCGACCAAGGCCCCGCCCAAGGCCACGAGCAGAAGCAGCCGCAAGAAACGCCGGGGCCGGCCGGCCCCGGCCGCGGGCGAGGGCTCGGCTTTGACCTCGTCGAAGAGGAAGCGCAAGTCGGAGCCTTGCGGCGCCTGCAGGGCCCGGTCGCGGACCTGCTGGAAACGCGCGTCGAGCTCGGCCGCCCGGCCCAGCGAGTCCAGGACGCCGTCGCGGTCGCCCAGGCCGGCCTGGGCGAAGGCGCGGTTGTAGAAGGCGAAGGAGTCGTCCGGCTCCTGCTCCAGGGTGTAATTCGCGTCGGCCAGGGCCTCGTCGAAGCGCCCGCTCTTGGACAGGGCCCAGGAGCGCGTCTGCAGCGCGGCGGCGTTGCCCGGCGTCAGGCCCAGGGCGAAGCTGGAGTCGTAGATCGCCGCCGCGAACTTGCCGAGCTTGTTGTCGGCGATGGCGCGCAGG
Organism: Elusimicrobiota bacterium; assembly: GCA_028717865.1. Lineage (GTDB taxonomy): Bacteria > Elusimicrobiota > Elusimicrobia > UBA1565 > UBA9628 > UBA9628. The sequence goes on from JAQUMZ010000028.1 coordinate 10,691, forward strand.
TTCCAAGCCTGGGCGTTGCGGGGATCGAGCGCGATGGCGCGCGCGGCCAGGGCCTCGGCCTGGCTGAAGTCCCGGACCGCCATGGCGGCCTGGACGTCCTGGGTCAGCAGCCGCGACTGCCGCGCGGCCGGGGCCGGAGCGTCGGACTGGGCCTGGGCCCGGGCCGCGATCCGGGCCGGGGTAAGGGCCGGGGCGGGATTGGCGGTCGCGACCAAACCGCCCGGCTTGCGGTTCGCGTCGAGAACGTCGGGAAGGGAGACCTCGGGCGCGTGGTTCTCGGACAGCTTCAGCAGGGCGTGGGCGGCGGAGTTGCCGGGCTCCAGTTCCAGGGCCAGGCGCGCGGAACGGTAGGCCAGCTTCGGATCACCCAGAAAATAGGCCGCTACGCCGTGGTTGACGAGGACCTCCGAACTGTCCGCGCCCAATTCCAGGGCGCGTTTCAAGTCTTGGAAGGCCGTCCGATAATCCTTCTGCTCCAGGTAGGAGCCGCCGCTCCCGGCCCAGACCCGCCAGTCTCCGGGAGCCAGGGCCTTGGCGCGGCCGTTGAAGGCGTTCGCTATGCCGTAGCCCTTGAAGCCCTTCAAGCTCTCATCGCAGGCCTTCCGCAACCGCATCATGTGGTCGAAATCGTTGATCTTCCAGATCAAGGCCTCGATCCGGGCCTGCCGCGCTCCGATCTCCACCGGAGAAAGACCGCGCCCCAGGACGGACAGGCTGTCGACGCGCCGGCGGATCTCCCGGTCGGTGTCGAGGTCGGCTTGCGCGAGCTCCGGATCCGAGGTCCGCGCTCCCGCGCCCACCGGAGACGGCACGGCGCCTCCAGGCTCCGCGCAGAAGCGCGCCGGCCAAAGCAGGCAGACGGCGACCAGCCAGGTTCGCCTCATCGGAGCTCCTTGTCGAGAAGTGTAGGCCTTGCCCCTGGGATTGTCAAGGAAGGCAGAGCCGCGCCGTAAAAACCCCTCGCGATCCCGCCGTCTGGGATCGCGAGTCCGGCCCGGCTATTCCTTGGTCGGGCCGATAATATTGAGATCCGTGGAAATGGGCGAGATATAGCCCTATTCTTAGGATCTGCATACCGCCTGGCGCGCGCACGAGGAACAGGGCGCGCGCGGGTTCGCGCGCCGCACGACCGCGCGCGAACCTTGGTACGGCGGGAGCCCGCGATGGGAGGCATTGTCGCGGCCACAGCCGTTAAACCCCTCGCGATCCCGCCAGGGATCGCGAGGCCGGCGCGACCCTTCCTCAGTCGCGCCGATACTATCAAGATCCGCGGGAATTGGCGAGACATCGCGCCGCCAGGCGCGCGGCCGCGATCGTGCCCGAGGCGTCCGCCGCGCCCTTCCCCGCCAAATCGAAAGCCGTGCCGTGCCCGGGCGAGACCCGGATGAAGGGCAGCCCCTCGGTCCAGTTCACCAAAGACAGCCCCGCCGCGGCCTTCAGCCCGATTAGCGCCTGGTCGTGATACAAGCATACCAGTCCGTCGCAGCCGCCCCGCGCGTGCAGGCGCCAGGCCGCGTCCGCGGGGCTGGGGCCGGCCAGGGCCAGCCCCAGGCGCCGCGCCGCGGCGGCCGCGGGAAGAAGGACGCTCTTCTCCTCGCCTCCCAAGAGCCCGTTTTCCCCGGCGTGGGGATTGAGGGCGCAAAGGACCAGGCGCGGACGGTTTTTCCCAATGCGGCGCAAGGCTCGATCCAGCGACCGGGCCGCCGAGATGATCTTGTCCGTGTTCAACAGGCTGGCCACGCGGGAAAACGGAACATGGCGGGTCGCCAGTACGCACCAAAGCCTGCGTTCCGGGGCGGCCAATATCATCTGGCCGTCGGCGCCGGTCCGCTCGCGCAGGTATTCGGTATGGTCCCTCCAGGCCACGCCGGCCAGGCGCCAGGCTTGCTTGGAAATGGGGGCGGTGACCACGGCGTCCACGAGTCCGCGCTCC
>JAQUMZ010000029.1 GCA_028717865.1 Elusimicrobiota bacterium
GTGGTTGCCCACGAACAGCGCGCCCGGCTTGGCGCTGGGCGCCGTCCCGGACTGCGTGGTGTTGAAGCGCGCGCACCAGATGTCGCGGCCCTGCCAGCCCTTGCCCACCGAGAAAACGGACACCAGCTTGGGATTGGCCAGGGCCAGGGCGTCCAAGGCGGCCTTCATCCGGCCGTAATCGTGATACGCCTTGTCCGCGGGCGGAAAATCTAGTATGAGCTTGGACATGGGCACCTTGGATTCTACGACATAGCCCAGCGCCTTGAGCCTCTCGACGGTCTTGGCATGGGCTACGCCGAGGACCTGCCCGTCCCGGACCTCCTCGATGGCCATCCCGGCCTCCGCTATTTCCGTGCGCTGGCTCCTGCCGGCGGCGCGCACCACGATCCAGAAGCGCTGGTCCGCGAGCGACGCGGCCGGATCGGAGACGGAAGGCAGCTCGGACTTCCGGGCTTGCTTCTTGAGCTGGGACAAGGCGCGGTTGGAGTCCTCGGCGGAATTTCCCGCGCGGGCGGGCAAGGCGGCGCATAAGGCCACGAGCAGGACGGCGAGGGCGTTGATCATGGCGGTCTCCTCGGGACGGCTGCGACCCGAAGATTATAGCATGGGTCCGGCGGCCCGGATCAGCCTGGGCCCTTCGGTCCCTACGGGCGCCCCCCCATGGTGAGGGCCTGCACGGCCTTGACCGTATGCAGCCGGTTCTCGGCCTGGTCGAAGACGATGCTCTGCGGCCCATCGATGACCGCGTCCTCGACCTCGGCGCCCCGATCCGCGGGCAGGGGATGCATATAGACGGCGCGCTTGTCGGCCAGGCGCATGCGCTTTTCGGTGCAAACCCAGCTCTTGTACTTGGCGATTAGCTCCATGCCCAACTGCTTGCGCTCGGCCTCGGGCACGCCCTGGTCCTCGAGGTACTGATGGCAGCCCCAGGACTTGGGATAGCAGACCACCGCGCCCTTGAAGGCCTCGTCCATGTCGTGCGTGATCGTGAACTTGGAGCCGCTCGCCTTGGCGTATTTCCTGGCGGCCTCGACCGTGCGCGGCATGAGGTTGAATTCCTTGGGATAGGCCAGAACGACGTCCATGCCGAAGCGGGGCATGAGCGTGATGAGCCCCTGCGGCACCGACAAGGGCCGCGCGTAGGCCGGCGCGTAGGTCCAGGAGATGACGAACTTCATGCCCTTGAGGTTGGCGCCGAATTTCTCGCGGACGGTCATGAGGTCCGCGATGGACTGGCAGGGATGATCCACGTCGCACTGCAGGTTGATGACCGGTATGGAGGCGTGCTCGGCGACCTCGCGGATGTATTTGTTGCCCGCGCCGTAGAAGCAGTTGCGGATCGCGATGCCGTGGCCGTAGCGGGAGAGTACCTTGCCGGTGTCCTTGGGCGTCTCCCCGTGCGATATCTGCATCTTGTCCGGGGTCAGGTCGTGCGCGTGGCCGCCCAGCTGGGTCATGCCCGCCTCGGTGGAGTTGCGGGTGCGGGTGGACTGCTCGAAGAACATCATGAACAGGGTCTTGTCCTGCAGGAGCCGGTGCGGCTCGCCGAGGGCGAAACGGCGCTTGAGGTCCCCCGAAACCTCCAAAACGGTCTCCAGTTCCTCCTTGGCCCAGTCGACGGTCTCGATCCAATCCTTGCCCCGCAGCATGCTCTGCATTTTCGCGATGCCTCCTGTCGGAATGCGCAGATTCTACCAGATTACGGCGCCAGGTAGCGGGGCAGGGCGGCGTAGAACACGGCGGCCTTGAGCAGCTGGTCCACGGGCATGAACTCGTCGACCGTGTGGGCGTAGATCTCGTCGGCGGGGCCGAAACCCACGGTCGGTATGCCCAGCCGCCCGGCCGAGGCCGTGCCGTTGGTGGAAAAGACCCATTTGTCCACCTTGGGCGCCCGGCCCAGGGCGTCGGTCCCGGCCCGGACCGCGGCCTGGACCAGCTTGTGCTTCTCGGGCAGGACCCAGGTCGGAAAGTACTTGTCCTGGCCGACCTTCAGGCCCGTCCAAGCTCTAGCCTCGTAGCGCAGCACCTCGACCTTGGCCTTGTGCCTTTTGACCGAGGGCAGCGCGGCGATCTGGGCGACGGCCAGCCTCATGGTCTCGCCCGCGGTAAGGCGCCGGTCGAGGTAGATGGAGCATGCGTCGGGCACGGCGTTCAAGGACGGGGTCTGGCATTCGATCTTGGTGACCGCGACGGTCCCCTTGCCCAGGAACTTGTCCTTCTTCAGACGCCGATCGAGCCGGGCGATCTCCCGGACGATGTCCGACATGCGCACGACCGCGTTGACCCCGCGCTCGGGCGCCGAGGCGTGGCAGGAGCGGCCCTTGGCCACGACCCGCATCTCCATGCGGCCGCGGTGGCCGCGGTAGACGGCGAGATTGGTCGGCTCCGTGATAACCACGTAGTCCGGTTTGTAGCCCTCCTTCTTTATGAGGTGGAGCAAGGGCAGGCCGTCGCAATCCTCCTCCAGGCACGACCCCACGGCCCAGTAGGTGAAATCGCCGAGCAAACCCAGCTCCTTGAGCATCCGGCCCGCGTAAACCATCGGGACCATGGAGAGCTTCTGATCCGTGGCGCCCCGGCCGAAAATCTTTCCACCCTCCTGCTTGCCCTTGAAGGGATCCCATTTCCAGGCCTTGGGATCGCCCACGCCGACGGTATCGATATGGGCGTCGACCATGATCTTGGTCCGGCCCCGGCCCACGCGGCCGATCACGTTGCCCATGCGGTCGATCCTGACCTCGTCGAAGCCGGCCTTTTTCATCTCGGCCTTGATGCGGGCCACGACCCTGCCTTCTTGGCCGGAGAAACTGGGGATGGCGACCAAATCGCGCGCGAAGCGCAGCATCTTCGCCTTGTATTTCCTCGCCGTCCTGCGCAGCAAATCAATGTCTGTCATATTGGTGCCCAGTATATCAAATGGTGCCCCGCTTTCACGTATTCACGTATTTCACGTATTCGGGAACAAAAAGCGCTCCTCGTTCGTATAGATAGTATGCCGCGACCTCCTCGCATACATTTCGACGGTGCCATATACCACTCAATGACCCGCGGAGATGGGGGCAGGGAAATCTTTTCCGACGCCAACGATTACCGGTATTTTGAGGAACTGCTCGAAAAAGCTAAAAAACGGTTTCACTTCATGCTCTACGGCTATTGCCTGATGCCGAACCATGTTCACCTGCTCATGCAGACATGCGGCATCCCGGCTAGTCGGGTCATGCACTGGCTTCTTACTTGTTATGCCAAGGAATTCAATCATCTCCGAGCCAGGGCAGGGCATGTATTCAAGGAACGCTACACTGCCCCCTTATGCATGACGGATTCATATTTTACCGAATTGCTCCGGTACATCCACTTGAACCCGGTGCGAGCCGGCTTGGTGGAATCTCCCGACAAATGGCCTTGGAGCGGACATGGCGAGTTGACCGGGAATTCGCGGTCACGATTGCTGGACGGCGATTTCCCCTTGTCATTTTTTGCCTCGACCAAGGAGGAAGCACGGCGAACATATCTCGACTTCATTTCCCGCGGAGTCCCGGAAGGATTCCAAGAACGCAAGGAAACTGTTCTCTCAGCCAAGGAAGAGCCGGCATTGCTTTGCGCAAAAGTTTCCCTGCCGACCACGGACTGGAAGGAACTTATCAAGACCGCACCCGCGGCAATCGGATCGGATTTGCTGGGCAAAAGCCGCGTCCGGCAAATCGCCCGCGCAAGACGCGCCCTCATCCGGAAAATGGTCTCTGCAGGAGCCGTGCCCGTAGAAGTCGCGGCGTTCTTCAATTGTTCCCAATCCTTGGTTTCGAAAGCCATGGGCGAGGACCCGCGGAGCAATACGTAAAATACGTGAATACGTGAAAGCGGGGCACCATTTGATAGAATTGGCGCATGAAGAGAACCGCTACTATGACGGATATCGGCAGGAACTGGAATGAATTCCACAAGACCGACATCGCCGAGAAGCTGGCATTCTTCTCGCGCGAGGGCAGGCTTTACGACTGCCTTTTCTCGCAGCAATTCGACCGCGGGATGCTGGACCATATTTTCTCCGTGGCCGACCGGCTGCGCGCCGCGACGAAGACCAAGGCGGGCGCCGACAAGGTCGCCTCGCTGCTCAGCGAGAAGCGCGCCATGCTCTATTTCGTCCAGCCCTCCACCCGGACCTTCCTGTCCTTCCTCAACGCCTGCCACATCCTGGGGCTCAAGACCTCCGAGATCCGCGACACCTCGACTTCCTCCGAGCTCAAGGGCGAGTCCCCGGAAGACACCGTGCGCACCTTCTCCAGCTATGTCGACATGATCATCATGCGCCACCCCGTACCCGGGTTCGTTGAGAAGACCGCCTGGGTGATGAACCGCGCCAAGCGCCCCGTCCCCATCGTCAACGGCGGCTCCGGCAAGGACCAGCACCCCACCCAGGCCCTGCTCGACGTCTACACGATCCACCGCAGCCTCGCCGGGGGCGTGGACGGCAAGACCATCGTCATGGTCGGAGACCTCAAGCGCGGACGCACGGTGCGCTCCCTCTCCTACCTCATGAAGAACTACAGCGACGTGCGCCTAATTTTCGTCTCCCCACCCGAACTGCGCATGGAAGCCGACATCCTCGATTCCCTCCGGCGTCACGGCATACCCTTCGAGGAAACGCAGGATTTCGCCGCGGCCATGCCGCGCGCCGATGCCATCTACATGACCCGCATCCAGGACGAGCACGACGTCGCCGGCGAATCCAAGGCGGTGGACTACGGGCGCTTCTGCTTCCGCGCCGAGCACTTAAAGGCGATCAAGCCCACGGCCGTCATCATGCACCCCCTGCCCCGCCGGCACGAGATCGAGGTCTCGGTGGACGAGGACGACCGGGCCGTCTATTGGCGGCAGGAACGCAACGGCATGTGGGTACGCGCGGCGCTCATAGCCTGCATATTCGGGGTCGACGCCAAGATCCCCGCCGCCAAGTCATGACCGAGACGGCCGTGATCGCGATCGGGGGCAATTCCCTGATCACGGACAAGGAGCACCAGACGGTGCCCGATCAGTACCAGGCCGCCGCGCAGACTTGCGCGCACATAGCCCGCGCGATCCAGGCTTCCGGCTTGCGCGTGGTCGTCACCCACGGCAACGGCCCCCAGGTGGGCTTCATACTGCGCCGCTCGGAGCTGGCCGCCCGCGAACTGCACATGGTGCCCCTCGATTCCTGCGTGGCCGACACCCAAGGCGCCCTGGGCTACCACATCCAGCGCGCCCTGCGCAACGAGTTCCGGCGCCTGGGCCTGGCCCGGACCGCCGTCACCGTGGTCACCCAGGTCCTCGTCGACGCCGATGACCCCGCCTTCGCCCGGCCCGACAAGCCCATAGGCTCGTTCATGACGCGGGCGGCCGCCGAACGGCGCCGGCGCGAGGACAAATGGGACGTGGCCGAGGACGCCGGCCGCGGCTGGCGGCGGGTGGTGGCCTCCCCCGCCCCCAAGGAGATATTGGAACTCGACGCGGTAAAAAACCTGCTGGCCGGCGGCTTCGTGGTCGTGGCCGCGGGCGGCGGCGGCATCGCCGTGGTGGAAGACGGACCAGGGAATCTCTCCGGAGCGGCCGCGGTCATAGACAAGGACCTGGCCTCCAGCCTTTTGGCCCGCCGGCTCGGCGCGCAGCTCCTGGTCATCTCCACCGCGGTCGAGAGAGTCTGCCTCGACTTCGGCAAGCCCGATGAGACGCCCCTGGACCGGCTCACCGCCGCCGAGGCCGGAAAATACATGGCGCTCGGACACTTCAAGGCCGGGAGCATGCTGCCCAAGATCCGCGCCGCCGTCGAATTCCTGGAACACGGCGGCCGCCGGGCCGTCATCACCGATCCGGCGCACCTGGAAGGCGCGCTGGCCGGCAAGGCCGGAACCCTGATCGTCCCCTAAGCCGCGCGCCGCTCGGGAAAATTGGGCTCTCCCGAGACGATTTATTGTAAAATCGGCTCATGAAAAAACCGGCCAGGACTTCGCCGCATCCTCGTTTCCGATATCAACCGCTCTTCTCGACCGGCAAGGACAAGACCCGCTACCGCCTGCTGACCAAGGGCGGCGTACGCCTCGCGAAGTTCGCGGGCCGCCCGATGCTCGTGGTGGAGCCCGCCGCCTTGACCCGCCTGGCCCACGAGGCCATGCGCGACGTCTCCTTCCTGCTGCGGCCGGCCCATCAAAGGCAGGTCGCCGCCATCCTGGGCGATCCCGAGGCCTCGGCCAACGACAAATTCGTCGCCCTGAACTTCCTGGAGAACTCGGTCATCTCCGCGCGCTTCGTGCTGCCCTTCTGCCAGGACACCGGCACGGCCACGGTCTGCGCCTGGAAAGGCCAGCAGGTATGGACCGGCGCCGACGACGCCGAGCTCGTCAGCCGGGGCATCTGGAAGACCTACACCGGGGAAAACCTCCGCTACTCGCAGACCGTGGCCCTGGACATGTACACCGAAAAAAACTCCGGCGACAACCTGCCCGCCCAGATCGACATCTACGCCGGGCGCGGCATGGAATACAAGTTCCTCTTCATAGCCAAGGGCGGCGGCTCGGCCAACAAGACTTTCCTTTACCAGGAGACCAAGGCCCTGCTCAACCCCGCGACCCTGAAGAAGTTCCTGGTCGAGAAGATGAAATCCATCGGCACCGCGGCCTGCCCGCCCTACCACCTGGCCTTCGTGATCGGAGGCACCTCGGCCGAGGCCTGCCTCAAAACCGTCAAGCTCGCCTCCGCGGGCTATTACGACGGCCTGCCCGGCCGCGGCGACGACCGGGGCCGGGCCTTCCGCGACCGGGGCCTGGAGGCCGAGCTCCTGGAGGCGGCGCGCAAGTCCGGCTTCGGCGCCCAATTCGGGGGCCGGCACTTCGCCCACGACGTCCGCGTCATACGCCTGCCCCGCCACGGCGCCTCCTGCCCCGTGGGCATGGGCCTGTCCTGCTCGGCCGACCGCAACATCCTGGCCAAGATCGACAAGAACGGCGTCTGGCTCGAGCGGCTCGAGCGCCATCCCGAGAAGCTCATCCCCCGGCAACTGCGGCAGCAGGCCCCCGGCGGCGCGGTGCGCATCGACCTCAACCGCCCCATGAAGGATATCCTGGCCGAGCTGTCCAAGCACAAGGTGGCCACCCAACTCTCGCTCAACGGCCGCATCATCGTGGCCCGCGACATCGCCCACGCCAAGTTCAAGGAGCGCCTGGACGCGGGCGCAGACCTCCCCCGATACCTCAAGGACCATCCGGTTTATTACGCCGGGCCGGCCAAAACCCCTCCGGGCAAGCCCGCGGGCTCCTTCGGCCCGACCACGGCCGGCCGCATGGATTCCTACGTCGAGCTCTTCCAGTCCCGCGGCGGCTCGCTGGTCATGATCGCTAAGGGCAACCGCAACCAGGCCGTGACCGACGCCTGCAAGGCGCACGGCGGCTTCTACCTGGGCTCCATCGGCGGCCCCGCCGCCGTCCTGGCGGAGCGCAACATCAAGAAGGTCGAGCTCCTGGAGTAGCCCGAGCTGGGCATGGAGGCGGTCTACGCGATCGACGTGGAGGATTTCCCGGCCTTCATACTCGTCGACGACAAGGGCAACGACTTCTACCGCCAGCTCTCGCTGATGGGCGAGCTCAAGTGCCTGCCCGCCCGCAAGCTCGCCGTGGGACCGCGCTAGCCCGAAGCCATGTGGAGGACCGCCGAGGGCTCCACCGGCCGGCTGGTCCAGCTGTGCCTGGCCTACTACGCCTTCTACGTGGTCTTCGGCACGGCCACCAAGTGCTTCACGGGCGCCGCGGCGACCGTCTCGCCGCCCATGACCGACATGGAGTTCCTGGTCTGGAGCACGCTGGGCGGCTCGCTGCTCTGCCTGGCGGTGGTCTTCGCCGCGGGCTGGCACCGGTCCGGACGCGCCGCCCCGGGCCTGCCCCCCGAGCTCGCCTACATCATACCCTCGGGGATATGCACCGCGGTCATCATACCTACGACCACCCTTCTGTACATGCTGCTCAAGTCCGTCATGGTGGCCATGGTCGTGATGCGCGCCAGCATCATCGTGGTCAGCCGGCTCGTGGACGAGGCCCAGCTCCGCCAGGGCATACTGCGCAAGAAGGTATTCTGGGAGGAGAACGTCGCGGTCGTCTTCGCGGTGGCCGCGGCCGGCGGCCAGGCCGTCCTGGCCAAGGGCGGGGACTTCGATTTCCTCTCCAACGGCGCGGCCATGGCCGTGCTCTCCAGCTATATCGCGGCCTACGCCCTGCGCATCTACATCATGAACTACTACAAGAACACCCGGCCCAAGGGCGCGCCGTCCCGGAACACCTGGTTCTTCTCCATCGAGCAGATAGCCGCCAGCCTGACCATGCTCCTGGCCGCCGTGGTCATCGCCCGCAGCGCCTGCGCGGCGGGCCCGGCGCGGAGTTTCCAGGCCGCCCTGGACCAGCCCCATCCGGGCGCCTTGTCCGCCGTCCTCGCGGGGGCCGTCTACGGGCTGGTGGCCTTCTTCTCGGTCTTCATCTTCATGTTCAAGGGCCGCACCGCCACCTTCGCCGGGCTGGTCAACCGGCTGACCTCGCTGGCGGCCGGCACGACCGCGACCCTGCTTTCGTTCCTGCTTTTCGGGGGCCGCTTCCCGGGGCGGGCGGATTGGGCCTCGCTGGCCCTGATACTCGTGGCGATCAGCTTCCTGGCCCGGGCCGAGCGCAAGCGGGTCGGCGAATTGCGCGCCGCCCATGAACTCGGAGTCGCGCCCGTTGGTCCCGCCGCGCCGGCGGCATTGGAGGCCGAATGAACGAAATCCTCGACACCATCCTGCTGCTCGCCCTGCCCGCCTCGGGCAAATCCGAGGTGCGCCGCTACCTGGAGCTCATGCCGGCCGAGCCGCGCCGCCGGGACTTCCACATGGGCCCCAGCGTCCAGCTGGACGATTTCCCGTACGTGCACGTCATGCGGCGCATAGACGACGAGCTGGGCGCCCTGGGCCTCCAGCGCGTATTCTTCCACGCGCCCGACCGGCCGTTCCAAAACCCTCTCGACTGGGGCACGCTCATCGAGCTGGTCAACGAGGACTACGAGCGCCTGACGCGCGCGGCGTCCGCCGACCCGGAGCGCGCCGGCGAGGAACTGCTGGAGCGCCTGGACGCCGCCTCGGTCAAGGCCGGGGCTCCCGCCCGACTGGGCGCGCTGGACAAACCCGCCCGGGCCAGGGTGGCCGCGGCCCTGGAGGCCGAGGCGCGCCAGCTGCTGCGGGAGCAGCGCGCCGGACGCCCCGAAAGCCTCGCGGACCGGACCCTGGTCATCGAGTTCGCCCGCGGCGGGCCGCAAAACGCCCCCCTGCCGCTGCCCGAGCCTTTCGGCTACCGCTGGTCCCTGGCCCGGCTCTCGCCGAAAATCCTGGAGCGAGCCGCCATTCTCTACATCTGGGTGACTCCCGAGGAGTCCCGGCGCAAGAACCAGGCGCGGACCGACCCCTCCGACCCGGGCTCGATCCTGCATCACGGCGTGCCCCTGGACGTGATGCTCAACGATTACGGCCAGGACGACATGGACTGGCTGCTGGGCAATTCCGAACGGCCGGGCACGGTGACCGTCAAGGCCCGCGGCCGGACTTTCCATCTGCCCGCGGCGCGCTTCGACAACCGGGCGGACAAGACCTCCTTCCTGCGCGGCCAGCCCTCCGCGTGGCGGCCCGAGCAGGTCCGGGCGGTCCACGAGGGTCTGCGCGAGGCGCTCGACCGCCTCGCCGGCCTGGTCAAGCCTTGAAACGACCAACGCCGCCCGCCCACTGCCGCAGCCAGGGGCGGCTCCAAGCCCTGCTGCGCAACTCCCAGGAGGGAGCCCTGATCGTGAACCGGCGCGGGATCATACTCTGCCACTCGCCCTCCCTGCGCCGCCGGCTGGGCTATTCCCACGCGGACGTGCTCGGCCGCTCCATTTGGAGCTTTATCGATTTGAAGGAATCCCCCGAGATGCCCGAGGCCTTCCGCAAGATCGCCCAAGCGCCCGGGGCGTCGGCGCGGCGGGAACTGCGCATCCGGCAAAAAGACGGCTCGGCGCGAATCGTGGAAGGCGTGGCCGTCAACCTGCTGGCCAACCCGAACGTGCGCGGCATCGTCATAAACTATCGCGACGTGACCGAACAGAGGCGGGCGCAGGAGGCTTTGCGGCGTCGGGAAGCCCAATTGCGGACCATCTTCGAGTCCATGCCGTTCGAGGTTTTCGCCCTGGGCCCCGACGGCCGCTACATCATCCAGAACACGGCCGCCCGCTCTTACTGGAAGGACATTATCGGCAAGCGCCCCGAGGAGATCCGGCCCAAGCCGCCCGCGGACGTCCTGGACTTGTGGCGGGAGAACAACCGGCAGGCCTTCGCGGGCAAGCGGGTCTCGGGCGAGGCGCGCATCGCGACCAAGGCCGGCACGCGCTGGATACACAACATCATCGCGCCGATACGCAACGAGGGCCGGATCGACGGGATCATCGGGATCAACTTCGACGTCACGAGCCGAAAGCAGGCCGAAGAAGCCCTGCGCCGCAGCCAGGCCCTTCTGGCGCAAGCCGAATTGCTGGCCGGCGTCGGCAGCGTCGACATCGACATCAAGGCCGGAGTCGTCCACCGGTCGGAGGGAATCTACCGCATCTTCGGCCTGGGCTCCGGCGCCATGCCGCCGAAACCGGAGGCTTTCCTGAAGCACCTGCATCCGGACGACCGTCAACGCGTCCGCAGCGCCCTGCGCGAGGCCATCCGGGAAACCCGCGCGTTCAACGAGGACTACCGGATCGTGAGGCCGGACGGTTCGGAGCGCATCGTGCACGCCGAGGGCGAGACCGTCATGGACGGACGGGGGCGTCCGATCCGGTTCTTCGCGTGGCTTCAGGACATCACCGAGCGCCGCAAGCTGGAGGAGAAGCTCCTGAGCATCAGCGACCGGGAGCGGCGCAACGTGGGCCACGATCTGCACGACGACCTGGGCCAGCAGTTGACGGGCATAGCCTGGCTGGGCCGCGCGCTCCAGGAACGCCTATCCAGCCGGGGCCTGCCGGAGGCGCGGGAGCTGGCCGCCCTGGTCGCGCACGTGGACCAGGCCCTCGCGCGCGTACGCGAGCTCGCCCTGGGCATGCAATCGGTGCCGGCCCGGCCGGAGGGACTGCGGGAAGCCCTCGCCGGGCTGGCCGCCCACGTGCGCTCGACCTCCTGGGTCCGCTGCCGCCTGGTCGTGGACCGGGAATCGCTGATCCACGACCCGGAAATCGCGAATCACTTCTACCGCATCGCCCAGGAAGCCGTGCACAACGCCCTGCGCCACGGCCGTCCGCGCCGCATCGACATCGGCCTGGCCCGGGACAGCCGCGAGGTGGCCCTCTGCATAGCCGACGACGGCTGCGGCATGGCGAACGCGGCCCGGGGACACTCGGGCATGGGCCTGGATATCATGCGCCACCGCGCCAGCCTCATCCACGGCACGCTGGCCGTCGCCAGCCGCCCCGGGCAAGGCACGCGCATCGTCTGCCGCGTTCCGGCTACCTCCGGGCGGCCAGCTGGTCCGAGTCGGCCTGGGACACCCGGCCGCCCGGGGCCACGTCGCGGGTGAGCCAGACGTTGCCCCCCACCGTGGCGCCCTTGCCGATGCGCACCGTGCCCAGGATGGTGGCCCCGGCGTAGATCACCACGTCATCCTCCACGTCGGGATGGCGCTTGATGCCCTTGACGGGATTGCCGTGCGCGTCGAGCGGAAAGCTCTTGGCGCCCAGCGTCACCCCTTGATAGAGACGCACGCGCCGGCCGATCGTGGCGGTCTCTCCGATGACCACCCCGGTGCCGTGGTCGATGAAGAAGCTCTCCCCGATCTCGGCCCCGGGATGGATGTCGATGCCGGTCGCGGCGTGCGCCAGCTCGCTGATCATCCGCGGAATCAGGGGGACCTTCAGGCGGTAAAGCTCGTGGGCGATGCGGTGGTTGGTCACGGCCAGCAGGCCAGGATAGCAGAACACGACCTCGGCGGGGCAGGTCGCGGCGGGGTCGCCCTCGTAGGCGGCCTGCACGTCGGTCATGAGCTTTTTCTGCATGCCGGGCAGGGTGCGCGCGAACTCATGGATGGTCTTCTCGGCCCGGTCGCGGCAATTGGGGCAGCCGCGCTCGCCGGCGGTGTCGCAGAAGAAGCAGGAGCTGCGCTCGATCTGCTCGGCCAGGCTGCGCAGCGCCTCGTCGAGCGTGGCGCCCATGTAGAAGCGGGTGTTGTCGGCCGGGATGTGAAAGGCGGCGTAATAGCCGGGGAACAGGGCCGAACGCAGCATCTCGACCGCCCTTTTGACGGCCTCCCCGCTGGGCAGGGGCAAATCCAGGCGCTTGCGCTGCAAGGGACCCGCGCGCTCGCCGGCGCCGGCGCAGAGCGATTCCACGACCTGGGCGAACTGGGTTCCATCCGCGCGAGTCATTTTTCCTCCTCGAACAGCCAAGTGCTGAGGTAGCGCTCCCCGGTGTCGGGCAGCACCGCCACGATGAGCCGGCCCCGGTTCTCGGGCCGGCGCGCGGCCTCCAGGGAGGCCCAGGCGGCGGCGCCCGAGGAAATCCCGGCCACGAGCCCCTCTTGGCGGGCCAGCCGCCGCGCCGTGCGCC
>JAQUMZ010000030.1 GCA_028717865.1 Elusimicrobiota bacterium
TGAGAGCCGTGGGCGCGATCCGGTGCAGGACCTCCCCGGGTACGATTTTCAGGGCGACGTGGCCGAAGACCACGCCCAGGGCGGTGCCCACGGCCAGGGCCAGGCTCGCGCCCAGGAAGACGGCCCAGGGCTTGCCGGTCGAGGCCGTCAGCGTGATCACCGCCAGTTGAGTCTTGTCGCCGAACTCGGCGACGAAAAGGGCGAGGAACGACTCTATGAATGATGTCATGGGCGGTCGAACTCCTGGGCGAGGGATAAGCGGGCGGCCATTATTTGCGGCTTTCGCCGGCCTGCGCCCCGTGCAGGAGCGCGAGCACCCGGCTTACGAACGCGTTCCGGTCGAAGGGCTTCAGCAGCACGTCCTGGGCGCCGGCCGCGCGCGCCTGCGCGGCCGCGTCCGCGTAGCCGGTCAGGACCAGGACGGGAATGCGGGCGGCGTCCGGGGCCCGGCGCAGGCGCTCCAGGAGCTCCAGGCCGGTCATGCCGGGCATCATGATGTCCATGACGATGAGGTGGGGCATCTGGTTCTTTATGCTTTCCAGGGCCTCGAAGCCGGAGCGCGCGGCCGCCAGTTCTAGGTTGGCGCTGACTCCGGATATGAAAAGCTGGATGATGTCGATCAGGTCGGGATTGTCCTCCACGATCAGTATCCGCCTCTTTTCGACCAGGACGGGAGCCTCCACGCGGGCCAGCTTGCCGTCGGGCCGGGCCAGGGGCAGCGTGATATGCGCCGTGCAGCCTCGGCCCGGTCCCGCCGATTCGAGCCAGATGCTGCCCGAGTGCAGTTCCACCGCCTGGCGGCAAAGCGCCAGGCCCAGCCCCAGTCCCGAGCTTTGCCGGGTCGGTCCGGAGACCCTGGCGGTGGAGAAATCCTCGAAGACCCGGGAGAGCAGCTCGGGCGGAATGCCCTGGCCCTGGTCCTGCAGCGCGCAGGCGGCCCGGCCGCCCGCGACGCCCACGGTCAGCCGGATGAGGCCGCCGCCGGGGCTGAACTTGGCGGCGTTGGAGAGCAGGTTGTCGCAGACCTCCCCGAGGGCGGCCAAGTCCGCCAGGACCCAGACCGGTTCGGGGGGATAGGCGCACTCCAGGCGCAGGTTCTTGCGCCTCAGGTCCTGGGCTCCGCGCTCGACGGCGGCGCGCCATACGCCGCGCAGGTCCGTGGGCTTGAGCTCGGCGAGCTGGAGCCCCTCCACCGACTCGCGCACGCGCAGGATGCGGTTGAGGGTGCTCAGCAGCTCGTCGGAGCGATGGGCGATGGAGCCTACGGCCTTGCGCTGCTCCTCGTTGAGCGTCCCCAGCGTGCCTTCCTGCAAGGCATGCGCGTAGCCCAGGATCACGGCCAGGGGCGAGCGCAGCTCGTGCGAGACGTTGGCTATGAATTCGTTCTTCATCTGGTTGACCTGGCGCAGCTCCAGGTTCTGGGTGATCAGCGCGCGCGTCTGGGCCAGGCGCCTGAGGATGGGGGACAGATCGGCGCGCGCGAGCTGGTCGTGGACCAGGCAGTCCAGGGCGCCCGCTTTCATGGCCTCGACCGCGAAGGCGGCGTCGGACTGGCGGCATACCGCCACGACCGCGGACTTCGCGTGGAGCTGGCGCATGCGGGCCAGCAGGGGCAATTCGTCGCTGCCGCGGCAGGCCAGGAAGATCAGGTCGTAGGAACGTTCCTTGAGCCGCAGCAGCGCCGTCTCGCCGTCCTGCGCCTCGCCGAAGCTCACGGTCCAGCCCGGATCGGCCGCGAGACGACTTTTAAGCACTTGCCGGCCGGCTGGATCGGAATCTACAATTAATATAGAGAGAGATTCCGAGGCCGGGCCGGCTGGTTTGGGCGTCATGATCCTCGTTGCGCGCGCCCCCCCGGAAACGGTTTCCCTCCGAAAGGGACGCGCTGACCCGCGTATTTTAGCACCCTTGATTCCATCACGCAATAAAGTTATTCTTATACCCCTCATGACGGAGCCGGCCCCGCCCGTCCATCCGGACGTGGAAAAGGTGTTGATCGACCCGGCCGCCTTGCGCCAGCGCGTGCGCGAACTGGGCCGGGAGATATCGCGCGACTACGCGGGCCGCCATCCGACGCTGCTCGGGATATTGAAGGGCAGCGTGGTCTTCCTGGGCGACTTGCTGCGCTGCGTCACGGTGGATTGTTCCGTGGATTTCCTCAGCGTGTCCTCCTATTCCGGGCGCAAGTCCAGCGGGGAGGTCCGCATGCTGCTGGATCTGCGCGAGAGCGCCGCCGGCAAGGACCTGATCATCGTCGAGGACATCATGGATTCCGGGCTGACCCTGCAATACCTGCTCGACAGCCTCAAGGCCCGCGGTCCCCGGAGTCTGGAGGTTTGCGCCCTGCTCGACAAACCGCAGTGCCGCAAGAACGGCGTGACGGCCAAGTACGTGGGGTTCCGCATCGCCGACGAGTTCGTCATCGGCTACGGCCTGGACCACAACGAGAAATACCGCAATCTGCCCTATGTCGGGGTGCTCAAAAGTGGAAAATAAAAATATCAAGCAGCTGCTCATGTGGATCCTGGCCTTCGCGCTTCTCATCGCGCTTTTTCACAATTTGAAGGGGACGCCGGCCGAGACGGATATCCCCTATTCCACGTTCAAGGCCAAGCTCAAGCAGGGCCGGGTAACCGAGGTCAAGGTCCGCGCCGATCTCATCCGCGGCCAGTACAAGGACGATGGCGGCCATCTCCAGAATTTCCGGACCTTGCCCATGCCCGATCCCAAGCTGGTCGAGGATCTGGAGGCCTACGGCGTCCCCAGCTTCCAAGGCGAGCCGGACCGCGGCTGGGTGACGAGCCTGCTGTTCAACGTGGGCGCGATCCTGTTTTTCTTCATTCTGTGGTGGGTCTTCGTCATCCGCCAGGTCCAGGTGGGGGGCAAGCAGGCGCTTTCCTTCGGGCGCAGCCGGGCTCGCCGCATCGACGACAAGAAGAAGGAGACTTCGTTCGCGGACGTGGCGGGCTGCGACGAGTCCAAGGAGGAGCTCCAGGAGATCGTGGAATTCCTCAAGCACCCGGACAAGTTCGAGAAGCTGGGCGGCAAGATGCCTCGCGGCGTGCTGCTTTTCGGCGCCCCGGGGACCGGCAAGACCCTGCTGGCCCGGGCCGTGGCCGGCGAGGCGGGCGTGCCGTTCTTCTCGGCCTCCGCCTCCGAGTTCGTGGAGATGTTCGTGGGCGTGGGCGCCTCCCGGGTGCGGGATCTTTTCGACCAGGCCAAGAAATCGGCCCCGGCCGTGATATTCGTAGACGAGCTCGACGCCGTGGGGCGGCACCGCTTCGCCGGCATCGGCGGCGGGCACGACGAGCGCGAGCAGACCCTCAACCAGCTGCTCATCGAGCTCGACGGCTTCGAGCAGAACCAGGGCATCGTGCTCATCGCGGCGACCAACCGTCCCGACGTCATCGATCCGGCCTTGCTGCGGCCGGGCCGCTTCGACCGCCAGATCCACGTGCCCCTGCCGCACCTCAAGGGGCGCGAGGAGATCCTGGCCGTTCATGCGCGCAAGGTGCGGCTGTCCCCCGGCGCCGACCTTTCGGTCATCGCCCGGCGCACGCCGGGCTTTTCCGGGGCCGACCTCGCCAACGTGATCAACGAGTCGGCCCTGCTGGCCGCCCGGCGCGGCAAGCCGGCCGTGGAGCTGTCCGACCTGGAGGAATCCATCGAGCGGGTCGTGGCCGGTCCCCAGCGCAAGAGCCGGCTGATGTCGGACCAAGAAAAGCGCATCGTGGCCTACCACGAATCCGGCCACACCATCGTGGCCAAGCTGCTGCCCAACACCGATCCGGTGCACAAGGTCTCCATCGTCTCGCGGGGGCACGCCCTGGGCTACACCCTGCAGCTGCCCAAGGAGGACAAGCACCTGACCTCGCGCTCCGAGATCCTCAACCGGCTGGCCGTGCTGCTGGGAGGGCGTTGCGCGGAGGAGATGGTATTCAGCGACATCACCACGGGGGCCGCCGACGACCTGGCCAAGGCCTCGAGCTTCGCGCTCAAGATGGTCACCGAGTTCGGCATGAGCGACAAGGTGGGGCCGCTCTCGCTCAAGGAGCCGGAGCGCGAGATTTTCCTGGGGCGCGACATCGCCCACGGCGCCAGCTACTCCGAGGCCACGGCCCAGCTCATCGACACCGAGGTCAAGCGCATCATCCTGGAGGCGCAGGCCCAGGCGCGGGACCTGCTCGAGAAGCACAAAAAGATACTCGACGACCTCGCGGCCAAGCTCATCGACCGGGAGATCCTGTCCGGCGAGGACATAGATGCCATCTTCCAAGCCGCCGCTGCCTGAGGCCGGGCTGGCGGAGCTGTTCCGGCCGTCGCGCAGCCGCGCGCCGCTGATCATGGGCATCGTCAACGTCACCCCCGATTCCTTCTACCCCGGCAGCCGGACCCCCGACGCCGCGTCGGCGGCGCAAGCCGCCTTGCGGCAGGTCGAGGCGGGCGCCGACCTCGTGGATATCGGCGGGCAATCCACGCGTCCCGGCTCCGATCCCGTTTCCGAGGCGGAGGAGCTGCGCCGGGTCCTGCCCGTCTTCTCGGCCCTGGCCGGCCGGATCCGCGTGCCCCTTTCCATCGACACCGACAAGGCGGAGGTGGCCCGCCGCTGCCTGGAGGCCGGGGCCGTCGTCGTCAACGACGTGTCGGCGCTGCGCGGCGATCCCGGCATGGCGCGGGCGGCGCGCGCCGCCTCGGCCGTCATCCTCATGCACCGGGGCGGCGGCTCGCCCAAGACCATGCAGGATGAACCGCGCTACGGCGACGTGGTCCGCGAGGTCGGAGATTTTCTGGCCGAACGGCGCGAGGCCTTCGCGCGCGCGGGGGGCGATCCGGGGCGGCTGCTCTTCGACCCCGGCATCGGCTTCGGCAAGACCGTCGCGCACAATCTGTCCTTGCTCAAGCATCTGTCCCGGTTCAATCGGCTGGGCCCGGTCGTGCTGGGGGTTTCGCGCAAGTCCTTCATCGGCCGGGCGCTCGGCGCCGACGACGGGCCCGAGGCGCGCCTGGAGGGCTCGCTGGCCGCGGCCGCCTGGGCCGCGCGGCAAGGCGTGCGGGTCCTGCGCGTGCACGACGTGGCGGCGACCAGGAGGGTCCTGGCTCTGCTGGCCGCCATCGAGGAGGCGGACTAGCATGCCCGGCCTGTTCGGGACCGACGGGGTGCGCGGCATCCCCGGCCGCTATCCCCTCGTGCCCGAGACCGTCGGCGAGATCGCGCGGGCCGCCGCGCGCCTGCTGCGCCGGCGCGATCCAGGCGCCGGCCGCCGCGTGCTCATGGGCCGCGACACGCGCGGGTCCGGGCGGGTCATCGGCCGCTGGCTGCGCGACGGTTTCGCCGCGGCGGGCTGCGCGACGGTGGATGTCGGAGTGGTCCCCACCCCGGGCGTGGCGTATCTGACCCCGCGCGAACGGGCCCTGGCCGGCGTGGTCATATCGGCCAGCCACAATCCCGCCCGCTTCAACGGCATAAAATTTTTCACCGCGGACGGCTACAAGATGCCGCCCGATCTGGAGCAGGCCGTGGAGCGCGGGCTGGGCGCCCGCGGGCGCCCGCGCGGGCCGACGGGGGCAGGGCGCGTCGGCGACGGCGAGGCTCTAGTCGGGCGCTACGTGGATTTCCTGCGCAGCACGTTCCCGGCCACCGTGGACCTGCGCGGGCTGCGCATCGTGGTCGACTGCGGCCACGGGGCGGCGGCCGGCATCGCCCCCGGGCTCCTCGCCGGCCTCGGGGCCGAGGTCATCCCCATCGGCTGCGAGCCCGACGGCGGCAATATAAACTCCGGCTGCGGGGCGCTGTTCACGCGGCGCATGCGCGCCCAGGTGCGCCGGCGCCGGGCCCATTGCGGCGTTTCCTTCGACGGCGACGCGGACCGCGCCATCTTCGCCGACGAGACCGGAGCCGTGCTCGACGGCGACGCCATTATCTGCCTGGCGGCGCTGAGGCTGCAGCGGCAGAGCCTGCTGCGCGGCGACAAGGTGGTCCTGACCGTGATGTCCAACTTCGGGCTGATCCGGTTCCTGCGCAGCCGCGGCATCTCGGTCGTTTCCGTTCCCGTGGGCGACCGCAACGTGACCGATGCGATAGAGGCGGAAGGGCTCAGTTTGGGCGGCGAAGCCTCGGGGCATATCGTTTTCCGCAGCTTCGCCTCCACCGGAGACGGCATGCTGACCGCCCTGCAGACCCTGGCCGCCTGGCGCGAAAGCGGGGGGCCGCTCAGCGCGGTGCGCCGGCTGTTCAGGCCCGTGCCCCAGGTCCTGCGCAATCTTATCGTGGCGCGCAAGGTCCCGCTGGAGCGCCTGCCCCGTTTGCGCGAGCTGACGCGGCGCTGCGAGCGGGAGCTCGCGGGCGAAGGGCGCGTGTTCCTCAGGTATTCCGGCACGGAGCCGCTTTTGCGCATCATGATCGAGGGGCCCAGCCAGGTCCGCATCGCGCGGATGGCGGGCCAGCTCTCCCGGACGTTTCTGCTCGAAACCGGCCAAAAGGAGTGAGCCATGAAGACCGTCAACGCCGTCAAGCTGGGAATAAACATCGACCACGTCGCCACTTTGCGCCAGGCTCGCCGCGACATCGATCCGGACCCCGCGGCCGCGTCCCAGGTCTGCCGGCGGGCCGGCGCGGACATGATCGTCGTCCATCTGCGGCAGGACCGCCGGCACATCCAGGACGAGGACCTCGCCAAGCTCTGCGCGCTCAAGGGCGATGTCCACCTGGAGATGGCGGCCGTGCCGGAGATGCTGGCCGTCGCGCTCAAGGTCCGCCCGGATTCGGTGTGCCTCGTGCCGGAAAACCCGCGCGAGGTCACGACCCGCGGCGGGCTCAACCTCAAGGCCGGCGCCAAGGCCCTGGGGCGGACCATCGAGCGGCTGCGCAAGGCCGGCATCGAGGCGAGCCTCTTCGTAGATCCGGAGGCGGCGAACGTCCGCATGGCGAAATCCCTGGGGGCCGACACCGTGGAGCTCTGCACCTCGGCTTACGCCGGGGCGCGGGGCAAGACCGCGCGGGCCGCCGAGCTCGAACGCCTGGAGCTGGCCGGGTACCTGGTCGACGAGATGGGGATGCACCTGCACGCCGGCCACGGGCTCGACTACCATAACGTCCGCCCGGTCGCGCGGATCGCGCGCATGGCCTCGCTCAATATCGGATTTTCGGTCATCGCGCGCGCCCTGTTCGTGGGACTCAAGCCGGCCGTGATGGAGATGAAGCGGCTCATCGCGAGCTGATTCCATGTGCGGAATCGTCGGCTACGCCGGCCGCCGCCCGGCCGTGCCCCTGATCCTGGACGGACTGCGCCGCCTGGAGTACCGGGGCTACGATTCCGCGGGCATCGCCGTGGTCGAGGGCGGCGCCATCGTCCGCCGCCGGGCCGCGGGCAAGCTCGCCAACCTGGAGGGCGTGCTGAATGACTCGCCGTTGGGCGGGGTCGTGGCCTTGGGCCACACGCGCTGGGCCACCCACGGCAAGCCCTCGGAGGAGAACGCCCATCCGCATACGGATTGCCGGGGCGAGTTGGTGGTGGTCCACAACGGGATCATCGAGAACTACGTGGAGCTTCGGGAGCGCCTGACGCGCCGCGGCCACGAGTTCGCCTCGGAGACCGACACCGAGGTCGCGGCCCATCTCATCGAGGACCGTATCCGTGAGCTCGGCGGGGCGCGGCCGGGGACCGATTTCAACGAGCCGGTGCTTTTCGAGGCGGCGCGCTTGGCCCTCAACGACATCCGGGGCGCCTACGCCCTGGCCGTGCTTTGGTCCAAGGCCCCGGGCGTCATCATCGCCGCCAAGACGGCCTCGCCGCTGATCATCGGCGAGGGGCAGGACGAGAACTTCGTGGCTTCGGACGTTCCCGCCTTCCTGTCCCATACCCGCAAGGCGGTGTTTCTCGACGACGGCGAGATGGCCGTGCTCAAGGCCGACGGCTGCCGGTATTTTTCCCTGTCCGGAAAGAAGCTCGACAAGCAGAGGGTCGTCGTCCAATGGGACCGGACCATGGCCGAGAAGGGGGGCTACCGGCATTTCATGCTCAAGGAGATATACGAGCAGCCCGCCGCCTGCGAGGACACGATGCGGGGGCGCTTCTTCCCGCTGCGCGACGTCCTGGCGCGCGACGCCGGCATGGATCCCGGGGTCCTGACCAAGCTCCGCCAAATCCACCTGGTCGCCTGCGGCACCGCCTTCCACGCCGCCCTGGTGGGCAAATATTGGCTGGAGGAACTGGCCGGGGTTCCCGTGCACGCCGAGACGGCGTCGGAATTCCGCTACCGGCGCGCGACGGTGTCCGCGGACGACCTGGTGATCGCGATCAGCCAGTCGGGCGAGACGGCCGACACCCTCGCGGCCGTGCGCCAGGCCCGGGAGCGGGGGGCCAAGGTGCTTTCCATATGCAACACCGTGGGCGCGGCCGTGCCGCGCGCCGCGGACTTCAATCTCTACACGCACTGCGGCCCGGAGCTGGGCGTGGCCTCGACCAAGGCCTTCGTCGGCCAACTGGCCGCGCTGGCGGTATTCTGCCTGCACGCGGCCGTGGCGCGGGGCGCCATGTCCGAGCCCGACGCCCGCCGCTTCGTCGACGAGCTCGTGCGCCTGCCCGGGGACATCCGCGCGGCCTTGAAGCTCGACGCCCGAATCGAGGAGATCGCCCGCCGCTTCCACAAGAAGGGGCACTTCCTTTTCATCGGCCGCAACGTGAACTATCCGGTGGCGCTCGAGGGGGCGCTCAAGCTCAAGGAGATATCCTACGTCCACGCCGAGGGCTACGCCGCCGGCGAGATGAAGCACGGCCCCATCGCCATCATCGACGAGGACGTTTCGATCGTGGCGATCGCGACCCGCTCCCGGACCTTCGAGAAGACGGCGGCCAACTGCCAGGAGGCCAAGGCCCGGGGCGCGCAGCTCATCGCCGTGACGACCCGGGGCGAGGCGCCCCTGCCCGGGGCGGATTTCTCCATCGAGCTGCCGCCCGTATCCGAGCTGCTTTCGCCGCTCGTCAACGTGGTGCCGCTGCAGCTGCTGGCCTACCATGTCGCGGACATGCGCGGTTGCGACGTGGACCAGCCGAGGAACCTGGCCAAGAGTGTTACCGTCGAATAAGATTCCCATCGCCTTCCATTTCATCCATCGCAACCCCTGGTTGCGGCCCTTCCTGGCCGGCGTCCTGGCGGGGGTGCTGGTCGCTTCCATTCCCTGGGAGGCCGTGTTCATGTACGCCGCCGGCAGGGTCGCCGCCTATCGAGAGCGCCGGGACGAGCGCCGCAGGCTGGCGCCGCTGGCCCATGAGGCCCGGCGGTTGGCCTTATCCTATGAGGCGGTATCGTCCGATCCGCAGAAGCATCTCGGCCAGCCCGTGCTCTGGTGCGTGGACCATCCCGGACGGGGCTCATCCTGCCTGGCCGGGCGGCCTGCGCAGTCCTTGAGTTGGGCCAATGAGGACGCCGTCCCGGTGACCACCCCGGTCAACGGCGGCTCCTGCGTCAGGGTCGTAGCTTCCGTGGAGGGAGCGGGGGCCTCGGGCGTGAGGCTAGTCTTCATCGGCGAACCCTGATGGAAATCGGCCTGGACATCGTCGAGGTCAAGCGCATCCGGAACGTCAGCCGCCGCAGCCCGGCCTTCCTGGAGCGGGTCTTCAGCGCGGAGGAGATCGCCTATTGCCGGGCCCACAAGGACCCCTGGCCGCATTTCGCGGCGCGTTTCGCGGCCAAGGAGGCGGTCTGGAAAGCGCTGGGCCGCGAGGGCGTGGGCTTGCGCGACATCTCGGTGGAGCGCGCCGGCGACGGCAAGCCCGGGGCGCTCGTCAAGGGCCGCCGGATCCGGGGCCTGAAGCTGTCCTTGTCCCACGGCCGGGACTACGCCGTGGCCGTGGCCCTGCGGGAGGTTCGATGAAACCGCTTTCCAAGGCAGAGCTGCGCGAGTGCCTGGTTCGCCGGGAGCCGGCGGACCACAAGGGGACCTTCGGTCACGCGCTCATCGTGGCCGGCTCGCGCAACATGGCGGGGGCCGCCGTCCTGGCCGCGCGCGCGGCCTTGCGCTCCGGCGCGGGGCTGGTGACCGCGGCGGTGCCCGCCGGGGTGCAGCCGCTCGTGGCCGGCGCGGCGCCGGAGGCTCTCACCCTGGGTCTGCCCGAGAACGCCGCCGGCTGCCTGCGCGGGGAGGCGGTTTCGCGCCTGCAGGCCGCGCACGAGCGGACCGCCTTCGACGTCATGGCCTTGGGGCCCGGCCTGTCGCGCGAGCCCGACACGGCCAAGTTCGTGGTGCTGGCCTTGAGTTCCCTGCCCCTGCCGGCCGTGGTCGACGCCGACGCCTTGAACAATTTGGCCGCGCAGGACCACGCGGGGGTGCGGCAACTGCTGAGCGGCCGCGGGCAACCCTGCGTATTCACGCCCCATCCCGGGGAAATGGCGCGCTGTCTGGCGCTGAGCGTCAAGCAGGTGGCCGCCGATCGCGCGGGCTGCGCCGAGCGGCTGTCTCGCGAATGGCGCGGCACGGTCCTGCTCAAGGGCCGCGGCACCCTGATCTTCGGCGGCGGCCGGGGGGCGCTCAACTCCTCGGGCGGGCCGGCCCTGGCCCGCGGCGGCACGGGCGACGTCCTGACCGGACTCATCGCCGGGTTGTGGGCTCAGTTGTTGGCCTCGGGGCGGGGAAAAGGGGATATGGCCTTTCGCGCCGCGGCGCTGGGCGCCTGGCTGCACGGCCGGGCCGGGGAGCTGGCGCGGCGGCAGCGCACGGTCTACGCCCTGACCGCGCAGGACGTGGTCGAGAATCTGGCCGGGGCGTTCAAAGAGCTGGCCGCCTGAAACGATGCGTTCCCGCGGCCGTGAAACCTCCGGCCGCGCCGCTTCGTAATCTTTAGTGGCTTCGGTGACCAACGACAGCATGACGCGCCATGATTCGGACCGCGCCGCGGTCCGGCGCTGCCTGGGCGGAGACTCCGGGGCTTTCGCCGAATTGCTGGAGCGCTACCAGAACCAGATTTTCAGCCTCGTCCTGCGCATGGTGCGCAATCCAGCCGACGCCGAGGACCTGGCCCAGGACGCGTTCGTCAAGGCTTTCCGGAATCTGGCTTCCTACGATCCCGAGCAGCCCTTCATAACCTGGCTGTTCAAGATCGCCCACAATACGACCATAGACTTCCTGCGCCGCAAGCGCCCCGAGACCGTCTCCATCCCCGAGGACGACAGCCTGGTTGATCGGGGGCTATCCGCCGCGGACGCGGTGGTCGGGGAAGCGGTGGCGGAAAGGCTTTTGGGGAGCCTGACGCCGCTTTATAGGGAAGCCCTGCTCCTGCGCCACAAGGAAGGGCTGGCGCTGAAGGAAATCGCCGGTCTGCTGGGGATTCCCGAGGGCACCGTGAAAATCAGGCTGTTCCGGGCCAGGGAGCTGCTTAAGGACAAAGTCGGTGCCGAGGCGGCATGAAACCTTTTCGGCGCGGTTCGCGTAATCTGTCATGAGAGGCGAGAACATGGAGTGCCCCGATATCAAGGCGCTGCACGAGTTGCTGGATCGGGCCTTGGAGCCGCAGGCCGTCGTTGGCGTCGAGCGGCATCTGCGCGCGTGCGCTTCCTGCCTGGCGCGCTACCAGGGGCTCGAGGCGGTCGCGCGGGCCGTGGCCGCCCTGCCGAGCCTCTCCCCGAGCCCGGCTTTCCGCGGCAGGGTCTTGGCCGCGCTGGCGGCGGCGCGGCCCTCGCCGCGCCGGCTGGAATGGGGGCTGGGCGCTCTGGGCGCTCTGGTTTCCGGCTGGACGGCCGCGGCCGTCTTCCTGGCGGCCTCGCGGCTCGGCCCGGATAGGTTCCTGCGTTTCTGGGAACTGCTGGCGGATCCGGCTCGAACATCGGCCATCCTCAAGGCGCATCTCGCCAAAGCGATACTGGTGCCGGGCCATCTGCTCGCCGCGTTGCGTTTTACAGAAAGCCTTCTGGGACCCGAGGCCGCATACCTGCCGCTGCAGGCCGCCGCCGCCGCCGGCATAGCCCTGATCTTTATGACGATGGTCGCAAGCCGGGCGCCTCTGGGCGCCGCAACTCGAAATTGGAGGACCATATGAAGCGCGTGGAAATTACTTGCTGGTTGGCGGCCATGGCCGTTCTGGGGCTGTCGGGGCCGGGCCGGGCCGCTCGCATCGACCTGAATTCCGAAGACGTCATAAAGGGAGAGGTTCGCGTCCCCAAGGGCGAGACGCTGAATCACGATGTGATCGCGAACGGGCCGATTACGGTGGAAGGGACGCTGAGCGGGGACTGCGTCTCGCTCGGCGGGCCCGTGGACATACGAGGCGAGGCGTTGGGCGACGTGGTCTCTTTGGGCGGCCCCGTCGCCATAGAAGGGACGGTCAAGGGCGACGTGGCCTCTCTGGGCGCGCCGGTGAAGATTTCCGGTTCGGTCAATGGGGACATCGCCTCCTTGGGGGGAATGGTGACGCTGGCCGAGCGCGCCTCGGTCCTGGGAGACGTCGCGCTGATGGGCGGTGCGCTTGACAAGGCGGACTCCGCCGTGGTGCACGGGAGCATCGACCGCCTGGACCTGGGCATGATCAAGCGCTTCGCGCCGCTGCTGGCGCGCTACGGCCGGGGCCGGGAACTGCCCGA
>JAQUMZ010000031.1 GCA_028717865.1 Elusimicrobiota bacterium
GCGCGGTGAAGCATGCGCGCAAGGAATCGTCGGCCTCAGCCCCCGAGACGAACAACGGAACGGCGCCGCCCGGAGTGGCGGCGCCGGGGTTCGCACCCTCCCTCCGGTCGGGCGCGAACCTCGCGAACGGCTTTGACCACATGCCGTAAACTGAGCGCGGCGCGCCGTCCAGCGCCGCGCAACCGGCGCCCCCATATAAGGGGGGCGCCGGTTCCGTTAGGGGTGGCCCAGCGCCGTTTAATCGTTTGACGGCATTCGTCCCCCGACGGAACAGCCGGCCCCCGCGGGGGGCCGTCTGGATTCGCGATGCTGCGCATCGCGAATGGCGGAACAGCGCTGGCCCGCGTTCCGTAACCCAGCGCGGGAGCGTTAGCGACCGCGCGACCGGCGCGTCCATACGAGGGACGCGCCGGTTCCGTTGGGGTGGACATTCAACGCAACGCGAGTGGCTGTACGCGCGTACAGTGCCGGTCCACCCGCGCCTCTCCGCGTGAGTCGAAGCGCTTGGCCGCGCATCGTATCCCGCTTCTGGTATCATATGCGGAAGTTTCCCAAGCACGGGACACATTAGCTATGATGGGTCCGAGGAGAGGGGCATGGCACAAAACATACTGGTGATCAATCCCGGTTCGACCTCCGACGAGGTCGGCTTCTTCCGCGGCGAGGACAAGGTCTATCACACGGTGGTGCGCTACGCCCCCGGCGATCTGAAGGCCTTCGAGAAGAAGAAGGTCACCGCGCAGTTCCAGTTTCGCAAGGAGTTGGTGGTCAAGACCCTCTCCGACCACAGCATCCGGCTTTCCGAGATCAGCGCGGTCATCGGCCGGGGCGGCCTGGTGCGCCCCATTCCCAGCGGGACCTACGTCGTGGACGAGAAGATGCTGAACGATCTGCGCCAGGGCGCGCTGGGCGACCACCCCTCCAACCTGGGCGGGCTCATCGCCCACGAGATCGCCCAGCCCCTGGGCGTGCCGGCCTATATCGCGGACCCGGTCGTGGTCGACGAGCTCGAGCCCCTGGCGCGCTACTCGGGCATGCCGGAGAATCCGCGCTTGTCCATTTTTCACGCCCTCAACCAGAAGCGCGTCGCCCGGCTGGCCGCGGCCAAGCTCGGCCGGCCTTACGAGGAGTGCAACTTCATCGTGATGCACGGCGGCGGCGGGATATCGGTCGGCGCGCACAAGCAGGGCCGGGTGGTGGACGTCAACAACGCTCTCGACGGCGACGGACCCTTCACTCCCCAGCGCAGCGGCGGGGTGCCCGCGGGCGGGCTGGCGCGCATGTGCTTCGGGGGCCATTACGCCCTCGACGACATAAAGCTCAAGCTCAAGGGCCGCGGCGGCCTGGTGGCCTACACCGGCACCAGCGACATCGTGGCGCTGAAGAAATACATCCAGGGCGGGCCCGCGCCCGAGGGGTCCGGGCTCGACGAGCGCAAGGCGACGCCGGCGGCGGCCCGGGAATGCCTGGAGGCCATGGCCTACCAGATCGCCAAGGAGATCGGCGCCCTGGCCGCGGTCCTGGCGGGCCGCGTCGACGCCGTGGTGCTGACGGGCGGCATCGTCCATGAGACGGACATCATCGTGCCGGCCATCGAGTCCCGCGTGCGCTGGATCGCGCCGGTGCTGAGCTTCCCGGGGGGCGACGAGATGCGGGCGCTGCGCGATGCCGCGGCGGGCGCCCTCTCCCAACCCGGCTCGGCCAGGAATTATTGACACCCCAAGGAGAACTTAAAATGAAATTCAAGAATTTCGAAGAACTGATGCGGATGGTGAAGGGGAAGTCCAACCGCATCGTGGTGCCCGGCGCCAACAACGCCGAGGCCCTGGAGGCCATCAAGATCGCCGACGACGACGGCCTGATCTCGGAGGGCATCCTCATCGGCGACGCCGCCATGGTCAAGTCCATGGCCGGGCACGCCGGCCTCGATCTCAAGAAATTCGAGCTGGTGGACTGCAAGGACACGGCGCAGATGTGCCGGCAGGCCGTGGCCTTCATCAAGCAGGGGCGGGGGGATTTCCTGGTCAAGGGCCTGGTCGACACCAGCCTTTATCTCAAAGCCATCCTGGACAAGGAGGCCAAGCTCGTAGAGCCGGGGGCGACGCTTTCGCATTTCGTGCTTTTCCAGACCGCCCATTACCGCAAGCTCTTCGGCGTGGCGGACGCCGCCATCCTGATCGCGCCCGACCTGGAGCAGAAGCGCAAGATCGTCCAGAACTCGGTCAACATCATGCGCGTGCTGGGCGTGGACCAGCCCAAGGTTTCCATCGTCTGCCCGGTCGAGAAGGTGAACCCCAAGGTGCCCAGCACGGTCGACGCCGCCGAACTGGCCAGGATGAGCCAGGACGGGCGCATCCATAACGCGGTGGTGGAGGGCCCCTACGACATCTATATCTCGCTGGACCGCAAGCTCGCCGACGAGAAGGGGGTCAAGGGCGGCCTGGTCCCGGGCGACGTGGACATCATGGTCTTCCCGGACCTGGACGCCGCCAACCCGGTTTACAAGAGCATCACCTACTTCGCCGAGGGGATGAAGTCAGCCGCCCTGGTCGCCGGGGCCAGCGTGCCGGTGATCCTGCCCTCGCGCACCGACCCGCCCCAGACCAAGGCGCACTCCATCGCCCTGGCCTCGTTCATGAAGGACCAGAAGATCGCGGCGTAAACGGCGCGGACGGGGAAAACAAGGCCGCCTGGCGTCAGGCGGCCTTGTTCTTTCCGGGGAGCCGGGACAGGCAATCCAGGGCCTGGAGGTAGGAGTAGACCCCGCGGCCGGCGATAAGCTTGAGGCAGACCGGCGCGATGACGGACTTGCGCCGGAAGGGTTCCCGTCTGAGTATCTTGGTCAGATGGGCCTCGATCGTGGGGATGTCCGCGGCGGCCACGGCGTCGCGCAGGGCGTAGGAGTAGTGCGCGTAGGCGCCCGGATTGAAGACCATGCCGTCGGCCCAGCGGCGGTTGGCGTGGATGAGGTCGATGAGTTTGCCTTCGCAGTTGGACTGGGCGATGCGCAAGGTCGCGCCCAGCTTCCGGGCATGGGCGCGCAGGCGTGCGTTCAATTCGGCGTAGGTCATGGTGCCGTAAATTGTGGTTTCGCGTTCGCCCAGCAGATTGAGGTTGGGGCCGTGGAGCACCAATATGTTCATGAGCGGACCTCGTTTAGGCATTTGCAGACGCGGGCTTCCGGAATCTCCCGGATCACGGGCCGCCCGAGCCCGGCCAGCAGGACGAAGCGGACGCGGCCGTTGCGGACCTTCTTGTCGCGCCGCAGGGCGGCCAGCACCCGATTCCTGGAAAAACGAACGCGGGGCACCGGCAGGGAGCCCAGGAATTCTTCAACATCCGGGAGTTCCACCGGCGACAGGCGCAGGGCCGCGCGCATGCCCAGGATGACGGCCTCGCCGTGGCGCAGGGGGCCGAAGTTGGCGGCGGCTTCCAGGGCGTGCCCCAGGGTGTGGCCGAAGTTTAGGGTCTCCCGTTCGCCCTTGGTTTCTAGCGGATCCCGCGCGGCCACGCGCATTTTTCCGGCCGCGGCCCGGCGCACCAGCGCC
This sequence comes from Elusimicrobiota bacterium, assembly GCA_028717865.1. Taxonomy (GTDB): domain Bacteria; phylum Elusimicrobiota; class Elusimicrobia; order UBA1565; family UBA9628; genus UBA9628. The sequence continues at coordinate 3,549 of JAQUMZ010000031.1, forward strand.
TCGGTCAGGCGCGGCTCGCCCGCCAGCAAGTCCAGCCAATGGCCTTTCAGCCAGCGCCAGAGCGCGGGCTCCCGCGCCAAGCCCAGCTTGAGCGCCTCGGCCAGGCCGCAAAGCCGCTCGCGCCGTCCTAGGCCGTCCAGGAAGGACGTGTCGCAAACGACGGCCCGGGGCATGTGAAAAGCTCCCGCCAGGTTCTTGCCTTGGGGAAGATCGATGGCGGTTTTGCCGCCCAGGCCGGCGTCCACCTGGCCCAGCAGGGTCGTGGGCAGGCTGGCCCAGGGAATGCCGCGCATGTAAACGGCCGCGGCGAATCCCGCCGCGTCGGTGACCGCGCCTCCGCCCAGGGCGACCAGGGCGCCGTCGCGGCCGAGGCCGCGGCGCAGCATGGCTTCCAGCAGCCGCGAGACGGCCGGCCAGCTCTTGGCCGCCTCGCCGCGGGGCAGAAGATGCGCCTCGGCCGTGAACCCCGCGCCGCGCAGCGCGGCTAAAACGCGCCGGCCGCCCAAGCTCCAGGCTTTGGGCTCGCTGGCCAGCAGGAGCCGACGCGAGGGGGACAGCCCCCGGGTCCAGAGGCTTGGCTTTAAGGCCAGGCCGCGGCCGACGAATAACGATCTGGTCATCTGGTCCCGCGTCCTGCGCGCGTTCGCGCGATGCGTCCAAGATTGTATATGGCCGCGATATCTCCGGGGTTGAGCCGAATGGCGAGGCGATATTGCTCTTCCGCCTCGGCGATGCGGCCCGCCATTTGCAGGGTGGATGCTAGGTTATAGCGGGCCTCTCCATAGTCCGGCTTGAGGGCGATGGCTTGGCGGAAATGTCCCATCGCCTCGTCGAGTCTTCCGCAGCGCTGTAGCGCGGTGCCCAGGTTGTTGTGGGCATAGCGGCTGGCCGGTCTGAGCTCGAGCGCTTTTTGGTAATGGGGGATCGCCTCCCGCGGTTTGCCGCCATCGACGAGGGCGTTGCCCAGGTTGACATGCGCCGCGACGCTTCCGGGATCGACGGCAAGAGCGTGCGTCCATAGGGTTTCCGAGTCGCGCCAGACCCCGCTTTGCCGCCAAGTCAAGGCGCCCAGGGTCAAGACGATGGCCCCGGCCAGGCCGAGCCCGGCTTGCCGCAAGGAGCGGCCCTTGCGCCAGCACCAGAGCAGCCCGCCTCCGGCCAACGCCGCCCAGCCCAGGCAGGAAAGGTAGCTGTAGCGGTCCGCGGCGAGCTGTTGTCCGAATTGCGCGAGCCCGGAGACGGGCGCGAGCGTTATCAGGTAGAAGAGCCAAACCCCCATTCCCTCCGCCCAACGACGCCTTAGGGCGAGGAATGCGCCCGTGAGAACTAGGACGAATGCGGCGCTTGCCGCGAATTCTCCGGCGAGGGGATCGAATCGATCCGGAATCTCGATGATTGGGATCAAGCCCGTGGGGATCAAGGTCTTTCTAATGTAAAAAGCGGCGCCGAACAAGGCGGCGGCAAGACGCTGGCCGATGCCGAAGGATGACAGCGGCCTTATCGCATCGAGCTGTCTTTGCCCAAAGTATCCTACGATTGCGATCAAAAACGCGGCTAGGAAGTAGGGAATTTTCTCGCGCCAAACGGGGCGCAATTCGGAGGCGCGCCAACGCCTGGGATCGGAAGGCAACCGCCCGAGGATATAGACGTCGCACAGGATCAGGCCCGCGGGCAACGATATCCCAATGCCCTTGCCCAGGAGGGAAAGGATGAAGGATGCCAGGGCAACCCGTCCCCAAGGCTGCTTGTTGTCAGCGTGGGACTTGAGGTAGCACAGCAAGGTCGAGATGTAAAAGAGGCCGGAAACCACGTCCCTCCGCTCGGTCACCCAGGCTACGGATTCTACGCGCAAGGGATGCGCGGAAAAAACGAGCGCCGCGAAAGCCGCGCAGATGGGCGCGGCCCAGCCGTCATGCTTCTCGGCCGGCAGGAGCCTCAGGCAGAGCAGGTAGAACAAGACCGCGTTGGCCGCGTGCAGCAGCAGGCTGGTCAGGTGATAGCCGCGCGGGTCCAGGCCCCAGAGGCCGTAGTCGGCGCCGAGGGTCAGCCAGCTCAGCGGCTGATAAGGGCCGCCGAGGAAGGTGGTGAACATCCACCGGACATTCCGCCAGCCCAGGCCTCGGAAGTTCGGATTGGCCAGGAAGTTCCTGGGATCGTCCCAGTTCACGAAGCCGTTGCGCAGCGCGGGCAGGAAGGCCGCCGCGGTCGCCAGGGCGACTAGTCCTCCGACCAGCAGCGTGCGGCGCTTCATGACAGCCTTCGCCCGCGCAGCCGCGGGGCCAGGAGCGCAGCCGTCTTGGCCGCGGACCGCCCCGCCGTCGATATGCACAGCGCGGCCGCGTTATAGCCCGCGCGGCGCCGCGCCATGAGCGCGCGCAGGGAGCCCCCGGCGAGCAGGGGCCTGCGGGCTTGAGAATAGCGCAGGCGTCGCTTCAACTCGGCTTGGGGCGCGGTAAGCCAGATCAGCAGGCCGCTGCGCCGAACCACGGCCAGATTGCGGCGGTCGAGCAGCGTCCCTCCGCCCAAGGCCACGACCACGCCCCGTGCCTTGGCCGCCCGGCGCAGGGCCGCGGACTCCAGTCCGCGGAAAACGCGCTCGTCGCGCTTGAGCAAGGAGGCGACGCTGCGCCCGGCCCGCCCGGCCACGGCCGCGTCGAGGTCCAGGAAACGCCGGCCCAAGGCGGCGGCCAGCCTGCGCCCGACCGTGGTCTTTCCCGCACCCATGAAGCCGGTCAGGAAAATGTTATCCAAGGCTAGAAAGGCAGCCGCCGCAGCTGTCGCAGCCGGGGCAGAATCTCCTTCATGGAGTCGCCGCCGGTCTTCTCCAAAAGAGCCTCGGCCAGCACCAGGGCGGTCACGGCCTCGCCGATCACCGCCGCGGCCGCCACGGCGCACACGTCGGCGCGGGGCGTAGGCGCGGCCGCCGGCCGCCGGCCGGCCAGGTCCACCGAGGGCAAGGGCCGGGCCAGGGTGGGGATCGGCTTCATGGCCGCGCGCAAAATCAGCGGCTCGCCCGTGGTCATGCCGCCGTCGATGCCTCCGGAGCGGTTGCTGCGGTAGGCGGCGCGCCCGCCCTTCCAGGCGAAGGCGTCGTGGGCCTTGGAGCCGGGCAGCCCGGGCGCGGCCCAGCCCAGTCCCACGGCCACGGCTTTCACGCCGCCCAGGCTCATGAGCGCGCCGCCCAGGCGGCCGTCCAGGCGGCGGTCCCAATGGGCGCAGCTTCCCAGCCCCGGCGGCAGGCCGTCGGCCCTTATCTCGAAGGTCCCGCCCAGGCTGTCGCCGCGGGCTCGGGCGCGGGCCAGGGCGGCGGTCATCCGGCGCGAGGCGGTCCCGCCTATGGCGCGCACGGGCGAGGCGTCGGCCTGGGCGTTGAGTCGGCGGACCGGCCCGGTCCAAGTCGAGCCGTCGACGACGCCTCCGATGGACAGGGTCCGGCTGCCCAAGGCGATGCCGCAGGTCTCGAGCAGGCGCCGGGCGGCGGCGCTCAGGGCGGTGCGCATGGCCGTCTCGCGGGCGCTGGAGCGCTCCGCGACGTCGCGCACGTCGGGCGTGCGGTATTTGCGCGCCCCGGGCAGGTCGGCGTGCCCGGGGCGGGGCACGGTGACGGCGGCCATGACCGGATCGAAGTCGGCGTTGCGTATCAGCAGGGCGACGGGAGCGCCCGTGGTCCGTCCGCCGCGCAGGCCGCAGAGCGTCTCCACCCGGTCGGCCTCCAGGGCTTGGCGCGCGCCGCGCCCCAGGCCGAGCCGTCGGCGCGCGAGCTGGCGCTCGAAGTCCGCCGCGCCCAGCTTCAGGCCGGCGGGCAGGCCCTCGATGATCCCCAGCAGGGCGGGCCCGTGTGATTCGCCGGCGGTCAAAAATCTCAATCGCATCGGGGACCCGCGGACGCCAGGTGGGCGACGAGCCGCTCCTTGAGCGCGGCGCGCCGGGCCGCGCCCAGTGGGCCGAACCAGAATTCCCAGCCGCGCAGGGCCTGGCAGACGAGCATGCCGTTGCCGCCCACGGCGCGGGCGCCCAGGCGCAGGGCCTGCGCCTGGAAGGCGGTGCGCCGCCCGTAGACCAGGTCGAAGGCGCAGGCGCAGCCCCGCCAATCCGGCGGGGCGGGCGAAAGGTCCGGCCAGCCCGGCAGGCCGAGGGGGGTGGCGTTCACGGCCAGATCCGCGGCTCGGGGCGCCCCGGCCCGGAATTTTGTGCGCTGGAAAAGCGCGGCGAAGCCGCGCGCCAGGGCTCGCGCGGCCGCGGGCCGGCGCGCCCAGATCGTCACCCGGCGCGCACCCAGGCGGCCCAGGGCCGCGGCGACGGCGCGGGCCGCTCCGCCCGCTCCGAAAACGAGGGCGTCGCGGCCTCGCGCGGAAAAGCCCGCGTCGCGCAGGGCGTCCGCGAAGCCGGCCAGGTCCGTATTGTGACCCACCAGGAGTTCGCCGTCGCGCCGCACCGCGTTCACCGCGCCGGCCAGGCGCGCCTGGGGCGTCAGGCGGTCCAGGAAGGGGATGACGGCCGTCTTGTGGGGGATGGTGACGTTGCAGCCCAGGAAGTCCGCGCCGCGCAGCAGGCCGGCGGCGAAGGCGAGCTTGTCGGGGGCGACGTCGCAGCAGCGGTAGAGGACGCGGCGGCCCGTGAGGCGGGCCAGCGCGGCCATCAGGCGCGGGGAGAGCGAGTGCGCCACGGGATGCCCGAGCAAGGCCAGCCTGGGAGGGGCGTTGAGCATGGAGCGTTCATATCATATCAAAACCCGCCCGCCGGCCCGAAAGTCCTGGCCCAGCCGGGTCTTTTGCCGGCGCCAAGCAAGGCCCTTCGGAGCAACTTCTTCCCGATTATTGTAGCCTACGATATGCCGATGCGGCCGTTCAGGCTTTCCAGAAGATATTCTTGCGGTATAGGGCCCAAAACACCGCGGTCCACAGCCCCAGGTAGGCCAGCGCGAAGGCCAGCGACGCGTTGAGCGGCGACAGCCAGAAGCCGAACAGACGGTCGCATAGCCAGACGCGCAGCTGCGGCGTCTCGCCGCCGGCTCCTGCGACCTTGGTCAGCACCAGGAATTTCAGCATGAGGATGGGAACGACGTACGCGGTCAGGGCGTTGCGGCCCAGGGCCTCGAAGGGCCTGCCCCAGGCTTTCCAGCCCGCGATGTCCGCCGCCCAATAGCACAAGGACAAGGCGCAAGCCGCCAAGCCTCCGGTGTAAAGGACGTAGGAGCTGGTCCAAAGCGACTTGTTGATGGGGAAGAACCGGCCCCAGATCAGGCCGGCGGCGATCATGGGCGCGCCGGCCAGCAGCAGCCCCCGGGCCTGGTCGCGCCGCGGCCGGGGCGCGAGCAGCCACTGCCCCGCCAGCAGGCCGAGCAGGGTCGTGGCCAGCGCGGGCAGGGTGCTCAGGATGCCCTCGGGATCGAAGGGCCCTTGGTGATAGGTGTGGCGTCCCAGCACGAGGCGGTCGAGCCAGGAGGCGAGGCTGGCCTCGGGAGTGAGCATGCCGGCGCCGTAGCCGGGCGCGGGGATCCAGGTCATGGCCAGCCAGTAGGCTCCGAGCAGGCCGAGCACGGCGGCCGCCTGGGTCCGGGCCCGCGTGGTCAGGAACAAGACGGACGCGCCCAGGATGCACAGCGCTATGCGCGGCAGCACGCCCAGCAGGCGGATGGTGGAGAGGTGGTAGTTGGGGATGGCGTTGAGCAGCAGGCCGAAGGCGTAGATCACCGCCGCCCGCTTGAGGACCTGAAGCGCCAGGGCCGCCCGCGGCTCGCCGACGCGCTTGCGCTTGGACAGGGAGAAGGCCACCGCGGTCCCGGCGATGAAAAGGAAGAAGGGGAAGACCAGGTCGGTCGGCGTGCAGCCGTTCCAGGCCGCGTGCTCGAGCGCGGGATAGGCCTGGTTGTTGCCCGGGCTGTTGACGACGATCATCCCGGCGACGGTCAGGCCCCGGAATATGTCGAGGGAAGCGAGGCGGCCGGAGGGAGCTTCGGACATGGATTCATGGTAGCAAAGGGGGGACGTTCCTTGCTTTATTTGCGTTCTTTAGCGGGCTCCCGCCGTCCTCAAGGTTCGCGCGCGGTCGTCCGGCGCGCGAACCCGCGCGCGCCAGGCGGTATGCGGATCCATGGAATTGGTCGAGTTCTCGCTCATTTCTTCGGGTCTCAATACTATCGGCCCGACCAAGGAATAGTCGGGCCGGCCGCGCGATCCCTGGCGGGATCGCGCGGTAGTTTAACGGCGGCTAAAACGGCCCCGGTCCGGTGCTGTCCAGGAAGCGCACGCCGCGGCGCTCCAGCTCCCGGAAGCGTTCCCGGGTCAGGGCCGCGAAGTCTGTTTCGGGATGCGCCACCGGGCTCGTGCAGTCGCGCAGGACGGCGATCCGGCTCAGGCGCCGAGGCTCGCCGGCGAAGATCTTCGCGAGGTCCTCCAGGGTTTCCAATACGCAATGGCTGGCCGCCTCCCCGGCGATAAGCACGCTGTCGCTGCGGCGCAGAGCCTCGATGAGGCCCTCGGCGCGGCCCGCCCCGGCCGATTCCGGCGGGGGCGCCTCGGGCTGGAGGATCGAGTAATGCTCGGTTTTGGGCAGGCTGCCCTTGGCCAGGAAGTCGGGCTGCGCGCCGCGCGCCAGCGAGTGCCACAGGATCGCCGACCAGAGCGAGGGATCGAGCGCGCCGCCGGGCGAGCCGATCTGGGCGTGATAGGGCCAGATGGTCAGGGGCTTCTTGGCCAGGAACTCCAGCCGCTCCACGTACGCCAGGGACCACTCCGGCTCGCGCGCGGGCCGCCAGCGCCCCGCGCGCGCCTCCCGCGCGGTGATGATCGTGAAGGGCGCGGGCGGGCGGCCGCCGGCGTCGAGCCACCAGCTGGGCGTGAATATCTGGTGCGGCAGGTGCGCGTCCAGCGAGGCCGTGATGCGGGTGATCCGCCCGGCTTGCGCGTAAATAAATTCGATGATCCGGCTCAGATCCGCGAGGGCGCCGGGAACGAAGAGCGCGCCGTTCGGGTGGCAGAAGTCCACCTGCATGTCCACGATGACCGGGTGCAGGGTCCTTCGGTCCCGCGCCGCCGGGGGCAAGCCGGCCTCGGCGGCCGCGGCGGCGATGGCGGCCGCGTCGGGCAGGAAGATGGTGCCCAGGCGCCGCGGGTCGTGAAAGGGCGGCGCCGCCACTTACCCGGCCTCCACCCGGCCGGCCAAGGCCTCGCAGAGCCGGCGCCGCGCCTCCTCCAGGACCCGGCTGCGGCGCACGGGATAGGGGGCCGCGGGCTCTATGCCCAGCAGGCGCGCGGGCAGGCGGGCCAGTTCGCGCGCCGCGCGCGCCCGCGATTCGGACAGGCCGGCGGCCGCGGCCGGCTCGCCGCGCGACATGACCGGCTCCAGGAGCGGCCGCCAGGCGCGGCCCGGCGCCGGCTCGTCGAAGCGCGCCACCAGGTCCTGCGCGCAGCGGCCGTCGGGCCCCCAGCGCCGCCAGACTTGCTTCGGATGGGGATAGCTCTCCTTGCGCGGGCTGAGCTTGAGGCGGCCGGTGCCGCCCAGGTCCGAGAGCTTGTAGACAACCCCGAGCGCGGGCGCGTCCGCCGAGGTGGAGAGCTCGGTCCCTACGCCGAATCCGTCGATGGGGGCCTCGGCCAGGGCCGCGATGCTGCGTTCGTTGAGCTCGTTGCTGGCGAAGATGCGCGTGCGCTTCATGCCGGCCGAGTCGAATATGCTCCGGACCCGGCGGCTGAGCCGGCCGAGGTCTCCGCTGTCGAGGCGCACGGCCGGCACCCGGGGGCCCAGGCGGTCGGCCACGAGCCGGGCGGCGGCGAGCGTGTCGTAGGTGTCGAGGATCAGGGTGGCCGTGTCCGGGAACTCTTCCAGGAAAGCCGAGAACGCCCGTTCCTCATCGGGGAAGGCCATGACGAAGGAGTGGGCCATGGTGCCGCGCAGGGGGATCGCGAAGCGCCGGCCGGCCGCGGTGTTGGAGGTTCCCGCGCAGCCCCCCAGGTAGGCGGCCCGCGCGGCGAACATGGCGGCGCCGAAGCCGTGCGCGCGTCGAGCTCCGAATTCCACGACGTCGCGGCCCCGGGCCGCGGCCACCAGGCGGGCGGCCTTGCTGGCGACGGAGGTCTGGAAGCCGAGCGTGGCGAGCAGGAAGGTCTCCGCCAGCTGGGCCGAGAGCAGGGGCGCGCGCAGGCGCAGCAGCGGCTCCATGGCGAAGGCGGGCGTGCCTTCCGGCATGGCCCACGCGTCGCCGCTGAAGCGCCAGGCGCGCAGGGCGGAAAAGAAGCCGCGGCTGGCCTTCGCCAGGGGGGGCTGCGTCCGGAGGAAATCGATGTCGGCGGGCGAGAAGCGCGCCGAGGCCAGGAATTCCAAGGCTTGTTCCAAACCGGCGGCGACGAGGTAATTGCGCGAGGCGGGCAGGGTCCGCGCCTGCAGCTCGAACTCGGCGGGCAGCTCGTGCAGGCCGTGGTCGAAATAGGCCGCGGCCATGGCGAGCTCGTAGAAGTCGGTGGCCAGGGCGCTGCGGCTCCAATCTTCCATGCGGCGCTATTGTATCCCCGCGGATTCCAAAACGCGAGAGGATGGGGGGCGGGGCGTTAGGGGCGGCGAGTTTCTGAAGTTTCTGAAAGCGTGGCACCAAAGGACGGGTAGGATTTGGCGATGCACTCGGCGTGTTCTATGATGGTTTCGCCGCGGGCGATCAGGCCGGCGACGGCGGCGGTCATGGCCAGGCGGTGGTCCGCGCGCGGGTCGATCCGGGCCGCGATCAACGGAGTGGGTCCCGTGATGGAGAGCTCGTCGCCGCGCGCGCGCAGGCGGGCCCCGAAGCGGCCCAGCAGCTCCTTCGTGCCGGAGAGCCGGTCGCTTTCCTTGCGGCGCAGCTCGCCCAGCCCCCGGAAGCGGCTGGTTCCCTCGGCCTGGGTCGCGGCCAGGGCCAGGAGGGGCAGCTCGTCGATCAGGTCGGGGACCTCGTCCGGGGAGATATTCGCGGCGCGCAGCCGGGCCGGCGCGGCGACGATGTCCCGGCTGGGCTCGGGGCCGGGCCGCAGGGGGCCGAGCTC
>JAQUMZ010000032.1 GCA_028717865.1 Elusimicrobiota bacterium
AGCTCGGCCAGCCGCCGCCTGGGCAGGCGCAACGTCACCACGCAGCCGTCGTCGGAGGTGAATTCCGTCTTGCGCACCTCCGCGCCGACCACGGCCGCCCGCAGGCGGGCCGAAAGCCCGGAATCGGTCTCGACGGCCCGGGCCACGCTCACCCCGCCCGCCAAGGTCACGCCCTTGACCAGGGACAGCAGCTCGTACTGCGCCTTGACGATGGCCGCGTCGCGGGCCAGGGCCTTGCGCTGGGTGGCGCTCTCCAATTCCGGATCCGCGGCCCCGATGCCGATCGCCTCTATGAAGCCTCCGCGCACCGGCCGCTGATCGATCACGTCCGGCACGCTCCCCGACCGCACCCGGCTTTCCACCCCCGCGCAGCCGGCCAGAACGGCCAGGCCCAGGACCGGAAACAACTTTTCCCATTTCTTCATCGCGACCTCCTCACGCCCCGTCCAAGCCGCAGGCCTCGGCCAGACGGTCGATCTCGGCCTGCGCGCCCCTGAGCCGCGCGAACTCCGAGGCGCCGACCCGGCGCAAGGCGCCGTCATCGAAATGCGCCCGCAATATCCGGTAGAACTCCCGGCGCGTCTCGAGGTTGCGTATCTCCGAGCCGGGATTTCTCTTGAGCGAACCGCGCTCGATGTCGCGGTCGCGCAGGCGGCCCGCCCAGTAGCGGGCCTTGACGTCGAGCACCGCTCGGTCAAGCTCGTCGATCTCCTCGCCCGCCCGCCCGCAGTCCGGCGCCCCCGGTTCCGCCGCGGCCGCGGGGGCGAGCTCGAAGGCACCCCACCCCGGCGCGGGCCACGACATGTCGTCGAACAGGGATTGCGCCCAATCGGGCCGCACCCGAGCCGAGACGGCCGCCAGGATGCGCGCGCTTTGCGCGTCGATGAGCCGCCCATTGACCTCGAAGCGGCCGTCGCGCAGTTCGGTCAGCGTGCCGGCCGCCAGGGCGTCCACGCCCAATATGCGCCCCAGCTCCTTGATCGTGGGCAGGTCCACCGCCCCGGAGCGCATGAGACGCTGCTCCCGCATGACCGCGGCCAGCAGCGTGCGCTCCACGACCTCGACCTGGCCGCGGGCGACGACGGCGGCCGTAAGCTTCTCGGACACGATCTCCCCGGCCTGGCCGTTTCGCTTGCCCACGCTTTGAAAGGGCAGCACGGCCACGCGCGCCTTGGCATGGCGCGCCGCCGCCCGGCAAAGCTCGGCGGCGATATCATCATAGGGATCGGCCGCGGCGGGCGCGGCCGGCAGGACCGTAATTAGGAGGAAAGCGGCCAAGCGCGCCGACAAACTCTGACAACCGCTGACGGAAGGCGGATTGACTCCGGCCGGAGTCCTGCTATACTTCTTAACGGATGCTGGCATGGTTCCCTCGAACCTCGGCATCTGCATCGGCCGGCCTCGCTGGCAGGCGAGGCCGGCTATTTTTTCGACCCCTAAAAAAAAAGAGGCCGGGTTGTCGAAGATTCCGGAGCCGGCCTGGCGTCGGCCTCTCCGGTTATCCGCTTCGGCAACCCGGCGAACTTGGAGGACTCTTAAGCCCGTTGTCTGGTCTCGGTAGCTCGCACCGGCTTAGAGGACTTCCTCTTTAGCCCCGTAGCTTTGCGACCCCGGGTTTCCCCGGCCTCGCTTTTCGGCGAGGGACCCGCCCAAGGCGGATCGTGTGCTATTTTCGTCCAAACGCATTTAAAAGAACCGATATGAGGTTAGCAGGACTTTTTTGTTCTGTCAATTCACATCGTTGTTACACAAAGCAACACCTATGTTTTATTGAATCTTTTTGCTATCCGGTTATGTCACGCCGGAGCTGACTGGTCGGGCAGGAAAACGTAGCCGAAATTCTTGACGTTGACGATGCGCCGCTCCAACTCGTCGGGCAGGCTCTTGCGCAGGCGGTTGAGCATGACGTCGAGAGCCCGGGAAAGCCCGGGATCCTCGACCCCCCCGACAAGACGGTAAAGGTCAACGCGGCTCACCGGCTGGGGACTGCGCCGCACGAGCACGTGGAACAGCACGAACATCTTCGGAGTCAAGGTGGCCGCGATCCGGTCCTTGAAGAAGACCTGGCGGCTGGCCGACTTCAGGACCAGTTCGCCCAGCGTCAAGGTCCCCTCCTCCATCTGCCGCCGCCGGAAAACCGCGTCGAGGGTGGCCAGCAGCTCGTGCGGCCGCTCCGACTTGCCGACGAAGTAATCGGCCCCGCTCTGCAGGCCCAGGACCTTCTCGCGCTTGTGCCCCGTCAGGAGCACGACGGGTATGCGGCTGAGGGCGGGCAGGCTGCGCAGCTTGCGGCAGACTTCCATGCCGCTTTGATCCGGGAGTTCCAAGTCGAGCAGGATGCAGTCGGGCGGGCAAGCCTGGGCCTTGGCCAAGGCCTCCGTCCCCGTGCCGGCCGAGTCCATGTTGGTGTAGCCGGCCGTCTCCAGCCAGAACTTGACCAGCGTGACCCAGCCCGGCTCATCGTCCACCAAGAGTATGCGCTCGTTGGGCATCGCTGTAATTTAGCTCATTCTGGCCCTTGCGACAACGGACTTCTTTATAGAATATGGGCATGCGCATTTGCGTCATCTCCGACACGCACGGCTTCCATGCCAGCCTCAAGCCGCCCCGGGCCGACCTGCTGCTCTGCGCCGGAGACGTCAGCCTCTCGGGCGGCCGGGAGGAGATCGCCGCCTTCGCCGCCTGGTGGCGGGCGTTGGATTATCCGCGCAAATTGCTCATCGCCGGGAACCACGATTGGCTGTTCCAGCGCCAGCCCCGGCGGGCGCGGGAGTTGTTCGCGCCGGGGGAATACCTCCAGGACTCCGAGGCCCGCGTGGGGCGCCTGCGCGTCTGGGGCTCGCCCTGGCAGCCCTGGTTCATGGACTGGGCCTTCAACCTTAAACGCGGGACCGAGCTGAAGGCCAAGTGGGACTTGATTCCGGACGGCGTCGACATCCTGCTCACGCACGGACCGCCCCGGGGCTTCGGGGACCTCACGCGCCGCGGCCCGCGGGCGGGCTGCCGCGAACTGCTCCAGGCGGTCGCCAAACGCGTCCGGCCCCGCTGGCACGTCTTCGGCCACATCCACGAGGCCTACGGGGTGTTCAAGGCGGGCAGCACGACCTTCATCAACGCCTCGATCTGCGACTTCTGGTACCGGCCCGCGCACCGGCCCGTGGTTTTCGAGGCCGGTTAAGAGGATGTGTTTTGCGAGGTCCGCGCCCGACCGCAGGGAGGGTGCGAACCCCGGCGCCGCCACTCCGGGCGGCGCCGTTTTCGTTGTTCGCGACAGCAACCGGGCATCATACTTTCCACCCCCAACGGAACCGGCGCCCCCCTCGTATGGGGGCGCCGGTTGCGCGGCGCTGGACGGCGCGCGCCGCGCTCGCTTGTTCGTGTGGACCAGGCTCTTAGTTCCCGTCCTCGTCCAACAGCGCGACCGGCTCGGAGGAGAAGCGCGCCAGGGGCTCCTTGATCTTTTCCGCGTCGCCCACCGCCACGATGGCGAGTTCCGCGGGCCGGATGAAGGCCGAAGCGGCGCGCCGCACCTGCGCGGCCCTTACCGCCAGGAGCTTCTTGACGAAGGTGTCGAGGTAGCCGGGAGGCCGACCCCTCAGCCTGGCGTGCAGCACGGCCGCGGCCAGGCTCTCCTGGCTTTCCAGGCCGCCGACGAACTCCCCGGCCAGGCGGTTCTTGGCCCGCTCCAGTTCCGACTCGGAGACCGGCTCGGCGCCGAGGCGTTCCAGCCGGCCGAGGACGGCGTCGAGAGCCGGCCCCACGAACTCGTTGCGCGCCTGGACGCGCACCAGGAATACCCCGGCGCTGCGCCGGGTCTCGGCCCGGCTGGAGGCGCGCCAGGCTCCGCCGCCGTCGGAGGCCAGCCGGTCCGCGAGCACCCGGACGGCCGCGAGATACGCGAAATAATCCGGATGATCCTCCCGGATCGCGAGATTGCCCAACCGCAGGACGGTCTGCGCGGAACCGGGGCGGTCCACCACGAAAACCCGGCGCGAACGCGCAAGCGCGTGCGCCGCCGGCGCGATGCCCGGCCCGGCGGGGCCGCGCCAGGAGCCGAAATGCAGCCGAACGAGCCGCTTGGCCTCATCGGGAGCCAGGTCTCCCGCCAGGACCAGCACGGCGTTGCGCGGGACGAAGAGGCGGCGGTGCGCCTTGAGCAGCCGGGGCCGGGACAGCCGCGCCAGGGTGGCCTCCGTGGGCGCCGTCACGCCGTAGGGATGGAAGCCGAAGAGCTGGCGATACAAGGCCACGCCAGCCAGGAAGTCCGGCTCGGCCCGGCTCCGGTGCAGCTCGTCGAGCAGGGCCGCCCGCCGCGGCTCGACCGCGGCCTCCGGGAAGGCGGGCCGGCGCGCCATCTCCGCCAGCAAGCCGAGCATGCGGTCGGCGAATTCCGAAAGGCCCCGGCCGCCCAGGACCAGTTCGTCCGGCCCGGCCCAAGCCGCGATCGACCCGCCGCATTCCTCCGCGGCCAGCGCGACCGCGTCGGCGTCGCGGCGGGCCGTGCCCTCGCCGAGCAGCCCCGCCATGGCCTCGGCCAGTCCGGCGTCCTCGGCCGCAACGCGGCCCGAGCGCACGGCGAGCTTGGCCGTGAGCATCGGCACCCGCCCGTCGCGGGCCAGGATCACGGTCAGGCCGTTGTTCAGCCTCCATTCCACCCGCGGCGCCAGGCGCCAGGGCTTCATGGGCTCGACGGCGGGCAGGGCGGCGCCGAAGGCGCAAACGCGCGCGGCAAGGACCGCGCCCGATAGCAGCGCCGCCGCGACGGGCTTCATCGCAGCGTCCCCGGCACGAGCTCGAAGGTGTTGGCGAGGTCGGGCTTGAGATACTTGGCCGCGGCGGCCTGGACGTCGGCCGGGGTGACGGCGAGGTAGCGGTCCACGTCGTTGGCCCGCCCGGGGTCGCCGTCGAGCAGGACCGCCAGGGCCAGCCGCCGGGCCCGGCCCAGCGCCGTCTGCTGCTCCGCCAGCCGGTCGCAGCGCAGCTTGTTCTTGACGCGCGCAAGCTCCTCGGCGCAGAGCCCCCCGGCCGCGACCCTCGCGATCTCCTCGAGCACCATGGCCCTGACCTCGTCCGGCTTGCGGCCGGCCTTGTGGATGACGAAAAAGCTCCAGAGGGCCGGGGCCTGATAGTCGGCGGCGTCGTGGACCGGGAAGCCCAGGCCCCCCGCGACCTCGACCGCGGCGCCGGACTCCTTGACCAGGCGCCGGTACAGACGGGAGGTCCGGCCTGCGGCCAGGGCGCGGCTGAGCAGGCCCAGGGCGTAGAAATCCGGGCTCCCCCGAGGCGGCATGTCCTTCCAGGAAAGCGCCAGCGCGGGCAGGCGGGCCCGGGCGTCCTTGACCTCGAAGCGCCCGCCCGGTCCGGGCGGCGGCTCCTCGAGGTCGGGGGCGGCGGGTTTGGCGCGGGCGGGCAGCGTCGAGAACAGCTCGCTTACGGCGCTTTTTACCCGGGCCGGGTCCACGCCGCCCGCGACGACCAGGACGGCGTTGGCCGGAGCGTAGCGCTCGTCGAAGAATGCCTGCAAATCCTGGAGTTTGGCGGCGTCAAGGTCGGCCCAGGAGCCCAAGGGCGGACGGGCGTTGCGCCGGTTGGAGAAGGTCCGGGAGGATATCTCCTCGTCGACCAGCCGTCCGTAGGGCTTTTCGTCGAGGCCCAGGCGCCGCTCCTCCTTGAGCTCCTCGATCTGGGCCCGCACCCGGCGCTCGTCCAGGATCGGCCCCCCCATGCGGTCGGCCTCCAGCCACAGCGCCGCGGGCAGGACGTGGGCGGGGAAGCGCTCGTAGTAAAGGGCCAGGTCCTCGTGCGTGGCGGCGTTGTCCTCGCCGCCGTAAGACTCCAGCACGCGGTCAAAATCGCCCCGGGGGACGTTGCGCGAGCCCTCGAACATCAAATGCTCGAAGAGATGGGCGAAGCCGGAGCGCCCCGGCTCTTCCTGCCGCGGCCCCACGCCGTAGGCGACCGCCAGGGCGGCCATCGGGTCCGAGGCGTCGCTGGAGACGACCACGCGCAGGCCGTTGGCCAGGGTGAACTCCTCGAGCTCTGCGCCGGGAGCCTGCGCGCCGAGGACCGCCGGAGGCCGCAGGACGAGCAGCGCGAAGGCCGCGGCCAGGACCGCCGCCCTCACTTCCTTCTGCCCTTGATCCGGATCGCGGCTTCCAGCTCCTCGACGCGCCTTTGCCGTCGGCGGGGCTCCGCCGCGGAGCGCTCGGCGAGCACGATCAGGCGCTCCGATTCCAGCCCGTAATCCTGGCCCTCGTAGCCGCCCCACGACCTCCGGTAGGCCAATCCGCAGCGCTCCAGCAAGGCGCGGATCTCGGTGAGGGCATAGACCCGCAGGCCGGCCGCCGCGCCCCGGCGGCTCTCCAGGCGGCCGGTCTCGAGATCGAGGCCCGGGCGCCCGGCGGCCGCGCTCGGCAGGCTCCGGATCACGCGCTCCCGGTTGAGCAGGTCCAAAAGCAGCTTGCCCCCGGGCTTGAGCGCCCGGCGCGCGCCGTCGAGAACCTTGAGCAGGTCCCGCTCGCAAGGCAGGGCCCCGACGGAACGGTGCAGATTGACCACGGCGTCGAATTCGTCGCGGTAGGAGATGCGCCGCACGTCGGTGTTGAGGAAATGGACGTTCAGGCGCACGTCGCGGGCGGCCGCGCGGGCCCGCCCCAGGGCCTCCTCGCGGTCGTCTACGCCCAGCACGCGCAGGCCCAACCGCGCCAGTTCCATGGTCTGGCGCCCGCAGCCGCAGGCCAGGTCGAGCACCCGGGCGCGCGGCTCCAGCGCGAGATAACGCGCCGCGCCCG
The DNA here is from genome assembly GCA_028717865.1 of Elusimicrobiota bacterium. Taxonomy (GTDB): domain Bacteria; phylum Elusimicrobiota; class Elusimicrobia; order UBA1565; family UBA9628; genus UBA9628. Next base: position 6,792 of record JAQUMZ010000032.1, read on the forward strand.
CGGCTTGCCGGGCGGGCGGCGCGGCGCCGTGCCCGGACACGATATCCTCCGGCGCGTCCGATGAAGGGTCCCGCTCCACGGCAGAATTCTAGCACATAGAAATGCGCCTTCCCCGCTGCGGGCGCCCCGTTTTGAAAAAGTTCGGAAACTCCGGCCGGGCCCGAACTTCGCAAATAAAGCAAGGAACGTCCCCATAGGTCTTTGGGCCCAGGGGGCGATGCGCCCGGCGGCCCTGTCGAGAGCGGGGCGCGGCGCTTATACTTAGGACAGGAGTCATCCTCCTACCCGGCTGCACTCCGCCGACATCGTTCCGGCGGACGGGATCCCGGATGACGACAAGCCGCGGAGGCCGAGCCTCCCAGGCGCAAACGCAAGAGTCCGCCTCACTCCCAGGGAGGCGGACTCGTTTTTGGTAAACTGACGCGATGTCGCGCCGACTCGAATGGCTCCTGCTGGCCGCCTTGGCCGCGGCCTTCGCCCTGCTGGCCTGCCGCGGCGTGGCCGTCTTCCCGGGCCTGCACGGCGACGAGGGCTGGATCGGCCGCTACGCCCTCGTCGTGCGCGACCACGGCCTGTATTCACCCCACGAGATGAACACCTACACCGGACCGATCTACGGCTGGCTCCTGGGCCAGGTCTTCCGATTCGCCTCGCCGGGCGCCTTGAGCCTGCGCTGGCCGGGACTGGCGCTCAACCTGCTGGCCGCGGGACTGATGGCCTGGCACCTGCGCCGGCGCTTCGGCTTTCCCGAGGCCCTGGTCTGGCTGGGCTGGCTGTGCGGCTCGGCGCTATTCCTGCTCAAGTCGCGCGTGGCCTGGGAGGTCTACGCCCTGCAGCCGATCCTGCTCTCGGGCGTCATCATGCTGTCCCAACGCCTGGCGCAGGCGGACGAGCCGCCCCTGGGCGCCGCGGCGGGCTTCCTGGCGCTCAACTACCTGGGCGTGCTCAACCACTTCATATTCCTGTCGGTCCCGCTTTCCCTGTTTTTGGCCGCTCTGGCCAACGATCTTTTCCTGGAAGACCGGCGGCCGGCGTTCCTGCGCCTGTGCGGCGCCAATCTCCTGATGGGCGCGGTCCTTTGCCTGGTCAAGCCGGCCGTAAGCGACGCGTTTTGGACCGCGCACCGGCCGGCCCTGCTGGCGGCGGCCGCGCTTTGGCCCGCGGCCTGCGCGGCCGCGTGGAAAGTCTCCCGCGGCGGCGTTTCCGGCCCCGCCGTTCCCGCGGCCAGAGGCGCCTTGCTCGGCGCCCTCGGCCTCGGGCTGGCGCTCTTCTTCGTCTACCACTGGATCGCGCTGATCCAGATCTGGTCGGGCGCGGCGGTCTTCCAGCGCCTGGGCGCCTGGGCCCCCCCCTGGTGGCTGGCCGCGCCCCTCTACGCCTGGGCGGCGACCCTGCTGTGCGCCTGCCTCTATTACGCCCTCGCGCGGCTGTCCCGCGCCGAGGCGGCGCGCCTGCCGCCCGGCGAAAGGCTCCTCGCGTTCTGGCCGCTGGCCTACCTGGCGAGCTTCATCGTCTTTCGCAACACGAGCTCCATCCGCTACTACATACTGCCCAGCTGGCTGCTGGGCTGCGCCTTGGCCTACGTTTTGCCCCGCTTGGCGGCCTGGCGCCGGCCGGCCGCGCTGGCGCCCCTGGCGGCCGGCGCCGTTTTCATATACGCCTTCGCCTGGAACGAGACCGCGGGCCCCGCGACGCGCCGGCCGGTCCGGTTCTACGTGGCCTGGCACCAGGAGCGCTCCATAGACTTCTCCGACAACACGGGCCTGGCGCGCCTGGCGCGCGAACGGGGCATCTGCGCTTTCGTCCGGCAGGACAGCTTCACCGACATGCCCCTGATCTTCCTAAACAGCAGCCTGCCGCGCGGCTCGTGCGACGCCGGCAAGTCGCTCTGGACGGACTATTGCTGGGAGTGCGCGCGGCCGCCCTACATCAAATGGCGGATCGTCGAGCGTCCTTCGCCCTGAGCAGGGCGCGGGCGGACTTGAAGCTCAGCGACTCGTGCTTGCAGGTCTTGCCCGTCTCCAAATAGACCTTGAGCTTGGCCAGGCCGTCCTCCCAGGCCTCGGCGAAGGCCGCGAAGACCCGGTCCGCGGCCGTGCGGACGGGAAACCCCGCGTGCAGCAGGGTCACCTCGCAGCCGCCGCGCTTGGGCAGGATGAAGAAGCTGCACAGGACCGGCACCAGGTTCTTGCGCCGGGCCGGCTTCCAGATCCAGGCCACCTTGCGCTCGGGCTCGAGGTCCACGAAGCAGCCCTCGCGCTCGCCGAAGATATTGCGCCGCCCCGGGCGCTGCGGCCAGACCAGGCGCATGCGCCCGCCGCTGCGGGACTCGGTCTCGGCGCCGGTGAGCCACCAGCGGCACAGCTCGCGAGCCGAGGTCAGGGCGTGATAGACGGCCGCCGGCTTGGCGCGCACGCGCACGAACAGCCGCAGGTCCCTGGTTTTCCGGCCCTTCGGCGCCGTCGGGGAGGTCGGCATGGAGCGCCTTATCGGGCCTTTTTTCCAGCCGGCGGCGCCAGGGCCGCGCCGTCGGGGCCGTCGGTGAGCGGCGTGAAGGAGTTGACCAGCCGGTTGAACTGGGGCTCGTACTTGGCGAAGCCCGCCTGCGTGGCCGGGTAGACGAGGACGTAGAAGCCCGCGGCCGCGGGCACCACGACGTAGGCGTGCTGGCGCGGATTGATGGTCCGCCCGGTGGACTGCTCGACCGCCGTGCCCCAGCGCGCCTTGGGGTGGGCCGGCCCGGCCGAGAGCACCACGAAATGCTTGGCCCTGCGGCCCGCGACGACGACGTCGCTGACGGGCTCGAGCAGCACGCGGTCCGGACCGTACACCCCCTCCAGCGTCTGCTTGATGTAATCATCGGGGCCCGCGTACATCTCGATGGAGCCGTCGCGCAGCTTGTGGGCGGCGTAGGCGGCGTGCCAGCGCACGCTCAAGGACGGCGCGCCCAGGTAGAAATCGGGCTCGAACGGGCCGATGAAAGCGGTATTGACGAAGTTCCTGCCGTCCGCGTCCAGCATGACGCTCCAGGCCCAGGGCACGTCGGCCCGGAAATCGCCGCGCGGGGAAGTATAGACGGCGGACCTCGGGGGCTTGCAGCCGGAAGCCGCGCAGGCGCCCAACGCGATGATGACGGCTAAGAGGTGTCGCTTCATGGGGTTTTCCCGATCCTCTCCAGGAGGAGTTTTTTGAGTATATCTTTTTGACGCCCGGCTTTCACGCATCGCCGGGCAAGAAAATACCGCTTACCTTGCTTCTTCCCGATCCAGCGCGGCGGCTTGGGCGAAAAGCTCTTGAGCCCGGCTTTCCAGCGCGGCGGCGCGCCGCCCGTCGCCGTCCTGCCGGCGCAGGCGCGCCAAGCGCAGGTCGATCTCGGCCTCCAGGACGCGCCCGCCGGCGCGCCGGGCGCGCCGGGCGGCCTGCTCGTAGAGCGGCCGGGCGGCCGCGGCGCGGCCGCGCCGCTCCAGCACGAAGGCCAGCAGGGCCTGGAGCTCGGGGTCGCGCCCGAGCGCCCCGCGCGCCGAGGCTAGGCCGACGAGGCGCTCGGCCTGGAGGGGCAGATTCATGCGGTCCAGGGCGTAGGCTTTCCAAAGCAGGGCCTGGCAGCTCTCGGGGGCCTGGACGATCCAGCGGTCGAGCTGCCGCAGCGCCGCGCCGCGCCGGACCCGGTCGGAAAGCTCGGCGTCCAGCTCCTCGGGCCAGAGGCGGTTGGGGTCGAGCGGCCGCCGGGGACCGCCGCCCACGAGCCAGCCGGCGGCGCCGGAGCGGCGCAGATAGACCAGGGCGCCGTCGTCGGCGTAGGCCAGCCGCCAGTCGGGATCGTCGGCCAGGAGGCGCGCGGACCGCCCGGCCCGGCGGTTGAAGACGACGGCGTAGTCGAAACGGTAGGCCTCGGCCAGGGAACGGAAGGCGGCGGGCCAGCGCCGCGCGTCCTTCATGAACGGCGGCCCGTAGAGCTCCGCGCGGCCGTCCACGAAGACCGGCCGGGCGCCGCGCGCGACGAGCTCGTCGCCGGCCCCGGGCTCGTTGAACATGCGTCCGCCGACGGCGTTGGCCCGCAGGAAGGTCAGCGCGCCGTCCAAGCGGGGAGCGCCGTAGCCCCCGCCGCGCCCCAAGGGCGCGTAGGTGAGGCGCCAATGCAGCGCGAAGAGGACCGCCAGTCCCGCGGCCAGACGCGCGACGCGGACGGGGGTTTCTTTCCAGGGCGCGGCAAAATGGCCCAGGGCGACGGAGATCAGCGGGCCGGCGGCCAGGGCGTAGAGCGGGCGCAGGCCGGGCAAAACGATAGAAAGCGCCAGCAGGCCGGCCGCGGTCATGGCGAGCAGGAACTCGGATTGCAGGCAGATCCAGCAGGAGGCGGCCCCGGCCAGGGCCAGGACGTTGTATAAATTCAACACGGGGGAAAACGGCGCCCAGGACGCGGCCGCGGTTCCGGCGAACAGTCCGGCGGCCGCGGCGGGGCCGCGGGGATTGAGGGCCAGGCCGGCCAGCGCGGCCCCGGCCAGGGCCAGGCCGCGCCGCCGGTCCTTGCGGCCCGCGGCCGCGACGGTCTTCAGCGCCTTGAGCCCGGCCAGCCAAAGCCCGATCGCGGCGGTCGAGCCGTCGAGGTTGGACCAAAGCAATTCGATGATCCCGACCTGGACCACGGCCGCCCAGGACAAGGCGCGCTTGGGGCGCAGGACCCGGATCAGCAGGGCCAGCAGGAGGAAGTCGAAGCAGCCCGGGGTCTCGGCCAGGCCCGGCCAGGCGGCCGCGGCCCCCACGCCCAGGACGGCGGCGGCGGCGATGGGACTGCCGGCGTTTATGGGCAAAAGCAGGGCGAAAGCCGCGGCCAGGACCACGCTCTTGAACGCGATGAGCGCCCAGGCGCCCGACCGGTCGAGGTGCTGGAAGATTACGTCGGCCAGCCAGGAATCGGTGGTCCAGGGGCGGCCCGCGGCGGTATAGGAGAAGCTGTCCGCGGCAGGCAAGGCGCGGCGGGCGAGTATCTCGGCGCCCGTGCGTATATGCAGCCACGTGGAAGAGTCGTGGACGGAGAACAGGCCCAGCAGCAGGACGAAGCCGAAGAGCAGCCCCGCCAGGGGCCAGTGCGGGTGGTGCGGGTCCTCGTGGGGATGGCGCCCGGCCCGGACGCCCCTATCCATTTTTCACGCGCACGATTCTCTGCGGCAGGGGCAGCTCTATGCCTTGCTCCTTGTACTTGGCGTGCAGCCGCTTGATGAACTCGTGCTTGAGCAGGTACTGGGAGGCGTACTCCTTTCCCCTCAGGATGACGGTGAAATCGACCGAGGATTCTCCGAAGCCGCCGTAGCGGATGAAGGGCTCGAAGCCCGGCACGCCCCCCTCCACGGTCCTCATCACGTCCCGGGCCACCTCGACGGTCGTCCTCTCGACCAGGGCCAGGTCGCTGGCGCGGGCGACTCCCGCCTGGATCAGGACGGCCAGCTCTTTTTCGGGCCGGTGGTAGTTGATGACCACGGCCTGGGCCAGCTTCATGTTGGGCAGGATGACGATGTTGTCGCCCAGTTCGCGTATGCGCGCTGCGCGCCAGCCCACCTCGACCACGTAGCCTTCCTGGCCGGTGTCGAGCTTGATGTAGTCGCCGACCTCCACCATGTCGCTGGCCACGACGTGTATTCCGGCGAAAAGGTTGCCCAAGGTGTCCTGCAGGGCCAGGGCCACGGCCAGCGAGCCCACGCCCAAGGCCGTGAGTATGGGAGTGATGGATATGCCCAGATTCGACAGCAGCAGCATGGCC
>JAQUMZ010000033.1 GCA_028717865.1 Elusimicrobiota bacterium
GGCCGTGATGTTCTTGATGCCCTCGGCCAGCAGGGACTGGGTCAGGACGATCGCGGTGGTGGTTCCGTCGCCGGCGACGTCGTTGGTCTTCGAGGCGACCTCGCGGGCGAGCTGGGCGCCCATGTTCTCGAAGGGGTCCTGCAGCTCGATGTCCTTGGCGATGGTGACTCCGTCGTCCATGATCGAGGGCGAGCCGAACTTCTTCTCCAGGACCACGGTGCGTCCGCGGGGGCCCAGGGTGATCTTGGTGGCGTTGGCCAGTTTCTCTACGCCCGCCTTGATGTGGGCGCGGGCTTCGTCTGCGTATGCGATCTGCTTTGCCATGGTGATTTGACCTCTCTATTGCTTCCTATATAATGGGAGTTACTTGAGTATGCCGAGGATGTCGTCCTGATGCATGATCAGGTAATCGGCATCGTCGATCTTGATCTCGTTGCCCGAGTATTTGCCGTAGAGAATCCGGTCTCCCGGCTTGACGTCCATGGGCAGGAGCTTCCCATCCTCGGTCATCTTGCCCTTGCCGGTCGCCACGATCTGCCCTTCCTGGGGCTTCTCCTTGGCGGTGTCGGGGATGATGATGCCGCCCCGCTTGGTCTCCTTCTGTTCGACCGGCTTGACCAGCACGCGGTCGCCCAGAGGCTGGATCTTTACTTTGCTCAGTGTTGCTTCGGCCATTTGTGTGTTACCTCCGGAACTCGGTTCTGGGGAATGCGGACTTGATAACTAGCAGTCTTGTTCCCACGCTGCTAATTATATCAGGAAGATTTGAAAGTTGTCAATTGGTTTGTTGGAGTGCTAATTATGCCTACGAAAGGCCACCCCAACGGAATGGCCCTCCCCCTCGTATGGGGAGGGCCAGCTTCGGTGCCTCCCGGTTCTGCTTGGGATTAGAATGTCCGGCGCCGAAGGGGTTACATTTCCGGCTTATTGACGATCTTCTTGAGCAGGTCCATCAGCGCGTTGTGGGCCTGGGGCCGCTCGCCCGGGGGCGGCGGGACCATGATTTCGGGCAGGGCGGGCGGTTCGTCGGTGGTGTAGGCGGTCCGCGGCATCGGCGCCGCGGAGTCTTTGGGGTCCTGGGCAGGCGCGGGCGAAGGTTCCGCGGGCAAGGGGATTTCGCTCCCGGCGGCGGGCGGTTCTTCGGACTGGCTCTGAGCGGGCGAGGCGCCTTTTGGACACAGCCGCTCGAGGTCCTCTTCCATCCGCCGGATGAGGCCGAGGGCCTTGGCGAGGCTGACCTCCTTCTCGGTGAGGTCGCGGTTGAGCTTGTCGACGAGGCGGTTCCTGATGGAGAGGTCGTTGGCCGATTCGTTGCCCCGCCGCTTGGCGGCCTCCAGGTCGTTCTTCGCTTTCTCCAGCTCGATGCGCAGTTCCGTGACCGCCCCGTCCCGCGTTGCCAAGGCGGTTTCCAGCGCCTGGATGCGGTCCGCGTTTTTGCGCGCGCTGGCCTCGAGCTCGGTTATGCGCGGCAGGCGGTTCTCCAGTTGGGCGGCGTGGTCGCGCGCCTGCTGGAGCTGGTCCTTGAGGTCGAGTATCTGTCGCTGCAGGGCGAGCACCAGCCCTTTTTCCTCGCGGCGGGTCTCGAGTTCCTTCATGAGGTCGGCCACGTGGCTGAAGAGCCGGTTGCCCGCCGAATCGAGCAGCTTGTCGACGTCCAGGGCGTCGGGGGGCGCGGGCGGGGGCGCGGGCTGGCAGCGCCGGTCGAGCTCGTGCAGGATGGGCATGAGTTCCTGGAATTCGCCGGCCCGCCGCCAGTTTTTCTCCAGAATCTCTCCCTCCGCCGGGCAGGCCAGGGTGGTCGCGGCGAATCCGGGCAGACGCGAGATTTCCTCGGGGGTGAAGCACCACGGCACCTCGCCGTTGATGTAAACCCAGAATTTCATGCTTTTCCCCCCTTGGCGTTTTCCGAGAGCCGGCTGAGCTCGGCCAGGAAATCGAACAGCTCGTGGCGCAGGTCGTGCAGGTCGCAGTCCGCCAGATCCAGGGCCTTGGCCAGGCGCTGCTGGCAATAGGAAACCTGGCGCCGCGACTCGGCGACGGCGGCCGCGTCCGCTTCGTCGGGCAGGCGCAGGGCGTCGAGTTCTTCCTGCGCCGCCTCGATCCGGCGCCGCGTCCGATCCCGGAGCGCCTCGAAAGAGTCCGCGAACGCGGTCCGGGCCCGGTCGATCGCCTTCTCCAATCCCGCGGCCGGTGCCGCCGCGCCGGGGCGCTGCGGCGCGCGTTCGAGGCTTGCGTCCGTCTTGGCGCGGTTGGGGGGCGCGGGCGGTTCCGGCGGGAATTCGGGAGGGACCGCCGGCAGCCGCGGTTCGCGGTCCAGCCAGCCCGCCTGCTCCAGGCTCCACCAGGAATCGAAGGCGGTTTGCGCGCGGCCGCCGCAGCTTTGCAAAGGCGCCGTCGTTTCGCCTTGAAGCGTTTCGATCTTGTTGTGGAAAGCTTTCAGCCAGGCCTGGTCGGGATTCTCCGCGGGCATCGCCTAAGGATACCCCCGCGTTATTACGATTTCAAGTCATGGCGGGGACGTTCCTTGCTTTATTTGCGAAAGTCGGAGCTTTAGGGTTCCGGATCGGCGTCGGACGCGTCGTCCAGGCCCTCAAGGGGCCGCGTCGAAACGGATGCGTCCAAGCGGGGCCCGGAGCCGTCCCGCGATAGGCGGCGCAGAAAGCCCAGGGCGCTGTCCCGCCCGCAGGGGCGGGCCAGGCAGCGCCGGGCGCGGTCGCGCAGGCCCAATTCGTCCGGCGCGGCCAGCGTCCGTTCGTAGTGGGCGACGGCGGCCGCCCGGTCGCCCGCGATGTCGGCGGCCTGGCCGGCGCAGAGATGCAGGAAAACCGGCCAGACGCCGTTTCGGGAGGCGTCCGACTCGATGGCGCGTTCGAGCCATTGCCGTACGGGGGCGATCTCGCCGGGTTCGAGGCATCTGTCGGCGGACAAGCCGCAGAACAGGCTGAGGAGCTTGCGCTTGAACTGCGCGGGGCGTCGGCGCAGGCGTTCGAAGAGATCCGCGGCTTCGCGGTGGGAGCCGTCCCAGTCCCCGAGCCGCTGGCGGAGGTACAACTCGAGGAATTGGAAGTAGGGGCTCTCGGGAAAGTCCCGGCGCAAGCTTTGGACCAGCGGCAGGGCGCGCGCGTAGTCGCGCTCGTCTACGATGTAAATCGAGGCCAGGAACTGGACGGCCTGGCGGGAGCCGTAGCGGCCCTTGTCCGCGGCCAGTTGAATGCGTTCCAGCCCGCGCTTGGCGTCGCCGCGTATGCCGACCAGAAAGGAGAGTTTAAGCACGCCGGGCAGGTGGCCGGCCTCGTAGTCGTATACGCCGAGGCCCAGGTAGGCGTCGTAGTAGTTCCGGTCGATCTTGAGGCACTTCTTCAGGCGCTTGACGGCTTTTTTGCCGGAGAAATACGCGTGGAGATAACGGCCGCGCAGGATGTCCCACTGGCCCTTGGTTCCCAGGGCCATGCCGGATGCGAAATACGCGTCGGCACGCGTTTCGGGGTCCTTGGATTTGAGCCCGGGCTTGGCCTTGAGCAGGGCCGCCTCGATGTCCCGCTCGAAAAGCCCCTGCAGCGTCGGGGTCCCCTTGAACAGCCCGTACTCCGCGGAGGCTTGCCACCAGATTTGCCCCGCCTCGAAGAGGTATCCGAACGGGTTGTCGGGCTCGGCCTCGATGATTTTTCGGAAAGAGGCGCGGGAGGCCTCGTAGTCGAGCTCGTAGAGCTGGCGCAGGCCGGCGTCGAGATTGCTTTCGGCGGCGGTGGACAGCCGGGCCGCGGCCGCGGCGGGCAGCAGCAGCGCCAAAGCCGCCAGCAAGGGCGATATCCGCGGTTTCATGTCAGCCGCCGTATATGCGATCGCCGGGATCGCTCTTGGGCTTCGGAATCTTCCGGCGCGGGGCCGGCCGGGGGCGGCGGGGTGCGGGCGCCGCGGCCGGGCGGTCGCGCAGCGTTTTTGACCGGTCGCAGCAGAGCCGGTTGCCGTGCCGGCAGCCGGCGTCGTAGTCGGCGAGGGCGCCGGCGCGGTCCGAGGCTTTCTCCCGCAACGTCCCTCTGATCCGGTAGCCCTCGCCGGCGGCCGCGTGGCTTTCCTCGATATCGGCCGGGTGCGCTCCGGTGCGGGCCTGAGCGATCAGGAGCTCCTCCTGGATGGGCAGCCCGCGGTCCAGGTCCGACCGGGCCCCCCCCTCGTCGCGCACCGATATTCGGCAGAGGGCGCGCGCCAAAAGCGTTTGCGCGTCCCGGCCCCGGGAGAGCCGGTAGGCGTCGTCGAGCTCGGCCAGGGCGCGGTCCCACCGGGAGAAGAGCATGTAGGCCTGGCCGGCCTCGCGGGGCGCTTGCGGGTCCGCCGGAGCCAATTCGCGGGCGCGGCCGATGGAGTCCAGCGCCGAATCCAGCCGCAGGGCCAGGGCCTGGGAGGCGCCGAGCGCAAGCCACCCGGCGGGGTCTTCGGGTTTGAGCGCCGAGTGCTGGACGAAGTCCCGGGCCGCGGCTACGGCGCATTTGGCCGCGGCGGCGTCGCGCCGCGCGGAACGCTCGGCCCTCGCCTCGTGGAGCTTGATCATGCCGCGCAGGAACCAGGCGCGGGCGTTGCGAGGGTCGGATTCCAGCGCCTGGGCGAGGTCGGACCAGGCTTGGCGGAAGTCGTGGCTTTCGTATTCGGCCTCGCCTTTCCGGAAGACGCAGTGGGCCTGCAGGGAGCGGCTGTGGGCGGGCGTCCACGCCGCCAGGGCCCGGCTGAAGTATTCCAGGCGCTCCCGCGGCTGGCTGCGGGATTCGGCCTTGCGCAGCAGTCCCAGGAAATCGTCCCCGCACCAGGCGCAGCCGCCCCAGACCGCGGCGACGACGAGCCAGGCGCGGATCATGACCTGCGGCTGCGCGGATGCTCCTTCCAGAAGTTGCGTATGTGGGCCCAGCCCTCCTCGGCTTTCTCCACTACGGCGATGAGGCGGGTATCCTCCCAGCCGATCATCCCGGTCTCCGCGAGGTAATTGAAGTCGACCGCCCGCTTCCAGAACTGGCGGCCGAAAAGCACGATGGGCAGGGGGCGCTTCTTCCCCGTCTGCACCAAGGTCAGGGTCTCGAAAAGCTCGTCGAGGGTCCCGTAGCCTCCCGGGAAGGCCACCAAGGCCTTGGCGCGCATCATGAAGTGCATCTTGCGCAGGGCGAAGTAGTGGAACTGGAACGAGAGCTCCGGCGAGATGAACGGGTTGGGGTGTTGTTCGTGCGGCAGGGTGATGTTGAGGCCGATCGATCTGCAGCCGTTCTCGTAGGCTCCCCGGTTGGCGGCCTCCATGATCCCCGGTCCGCCGCCCGTGACGATCACGTATTCCAAGCGCCGGTCCGACTGCTGGGCCCGCGAGATGATCCCGGCGAAGCGCCGGGCCTCGGCGTAGTAGCCCGAGAAGGCGACCTTCATTTCCGCCTCGTTGACCGCCCGGGCCAGGTCGTAGTCGTCCGGGGCCGCCTTGGCCCGGGCCTTGGCCCGCGTCAGCTCCCGGGCCGCGATCCGCGGCGGGATGATGCGGGCCGAGCCGAACACCACGATGGTGGAGTTCACGTTGTGCTCGGACAGCACCATTTCCGGCTTGAGCAGCTCCAGCTGGAGGCGGACCGGCCGCAGTTCGCGGCGCTGCATGAATTCGGTGTCCTCGTAGGCTTTTCGATAGGCCGCGGAGGCGTGGATGCGGCTCAGGAGACGGCGCTTCTCGGCGGCCGTCAGATCGCCGTTGCGTTGGGTTGTTTTCATAATATCTTGAGGGCGTCGGGCAGCCAGAGGCTCAGGCGCGGGACGTAGGTCACCAGCGCCAGGGCGGCCAGAAGCATGGCCCAAAACGGGAAGGTGGCCCGGTAGAGCACCGGCAGGGGTTCGTTGAAGCGGCGGCTGGAGAGGAAGAGGTTCAGGCCCAGCGGCGGCGTCATATAGCCGAGCTCCAGGTTCAGCAGGAAGAGCGTGCCCAGGTGGATGGGATCAATGCCGAATTGGACCGCGACCGGGACGATGATGGGCACTACGATCACGATAGCCGAGAATATCTCCACCATGTTCACGACCAGCAGGAAGACGTTGAGGCAGGCCAGGAATGCCCATGGGGAGTGCAAGCGCGCGTTCAGGACGCCGAAGAGGCGCGCCGGGATCTCGGCGTCGATGAGGTAATTGGTCAGCCCCAGCGCCGTGCCCAGCACGATGAAAATGGCGCCCACGAGCATCATGCTGCGCCGGACCAGGCCGGGCAGGGCCCGGGGCTGGATGTCCCCGTAGACGAACATCTCCACGGCCAGGACGTAGAAGGACATGACGGCCGCGGCCTCGGAAGCCGTGAAGATGCCTCCGTATATCCCTCCGATGACCAGCAGCGGCAGCGGGATCTCCCAGATCGCCGCGCGCGCGGCCGCGGCGCAGGCCGCCGCGCTGAAGGCCGCGCGCTTGACGCCGCGGCGCGACGCCACCAGGACGGCGTAGGCGCAGAGGATGACCAGCAGCAGCGTCCCGGGGACGGCCGCGGCCGCGAAGAGCCGGTCGATGGAGACCTTGCCGACCAGGGCGTAGAGGATGATGGGCAGGCTGGGCGGAAAGAGCAGGCCCAGGCTGCCCGTAGTGCCGACCAGTCCCAGGGAAAAATCCTTGGGATAATTCTGGCGGCGCAGCAGGGGGTAGACCAGCCCGCCCAAGGCGATTATGGTCACGCCCGAGGCGCCAGTGAACGCCGTGAAGAGCGCGCAGGCCAGCAAGGCCGACACGGCCACGCCTCCCGGCAGCCAGCCGAAGAGCGCCTCGGCCAGGTTGACCAGGCGCCGCGGGGCTCCCGACTCGGCCAGGACGTAGCCCGCGAACGTGAACAAGGGTATGGCGATGAGGGCGGGCAGCGTGGCCAGGCGATAGAGCTCGATGATGACGGCGGTCGTGGATATATGGGCGCCGTGGAAGAGCCACAAGGCCAGGGCGCCCATCAAGGCGAATATGGGCGCGCCGAGCAGGGCCAGGGCCAGGACCGCCAGGGCGACGAGCCAGCTCATGCCGGGGAGCGGGGGCCGTCCTCCGGCATTCGCTCGAGCACGGCGCGCAGGGCCGTGTGGAGGGCCACCAAGCCGAAGGCGAGGGGCAGGATCGCCGCCAGCGGCCAGCCGGGAACGTTCGCGCGGCCGATCATGAAGAGGGTCTGGTTCTCCAGGCGCTCATCGAGCAGGAACGACCACGAGGCCTTGGCCAGCAGCAGCGACACCGCGACGGTCGCCAGGCGGGACAAGCCGGCTGCCGCGGCGCGCCAGGGCGCGGGCAGGCGCGGGGCTAGCGCCTCGAAGGCGAAGTGCTTCTCGCAGGCCGCGGCCGCGGCCGCGCCCAGAAAGCCCGCCCACAGCACCAGATGCCGGTCGAGGGTGTCGGCCCAGAGCAGCCCGCCTCCGAAGAGCAGGCGCAGGAGGACCTGCGTGAAGGACATGCAGACCAGGAAGGCCACGATGGCCACGAGCAGGGCGTTTTCCAGGCCCAGCAGGATGGCCTCAGCCTTTCGCAGCTTTCCCACTTTTTCTCCCGGGTTTCCCGGAGCGCCTGGCGGCCAGGGCGGCTTCCACCCGCTCCAGCAACTGCTCGGAATAGAGCCGCCCCGCCAATTCCCCTCGCGCCCGCCGGCCCAAGCGCTCGTAGAGCTTGAGATCGGCGGCGGACGGCTTGGCCGAGAGGACGAGGCCCTGCCCTTGCAAGGCCGCGAGGGCCTTCTCGTTCTCCTTGCGGGAGAGCTCGGTCAGCCGCCGCAGCTTCTTGGCGCACAGCTCGCGCAGGGTCGCGCGGTCGTCTTCCCGGGGGATGGCCTCGAAAGCCGCCTTGGACATCAGAACCGCCCCTGCGGAATCGGCGATGGGCATGTCATAGATGTATTTCAGCCTGCGGAACCACTGCAAGGCGGTCACGGCCATGGGTGGGCCGTAGACGCCCCCGATCATGCCGGTCTCCAGTCCGGACATCACGTCCACGATCGAAAGCGGCCGCGGCGTCACCCCGATGGCCCGGTAGGCGTCTTGGGCTATGGGGTCGCCCTCCCAGACCCACATCTTGGCGTCCTTCATGTCCGCCGGCGAATCGACGGGGGTCTTGCTGAAGACGTAGACCCAGCCCAACTCGGTCCAGCCCAGCAGGACGTAGCCGGCCCGGTCGATGTCGGCCTCGAGGTCCCGGTCGAAGCGCTCGTGGATGAAATCCACCTCGGCGTCGTCGCGGAAGAGCCAGGGCGCGTCGAGTATCCTCGTTTCGGGGGCGATGAGGCCGAGGCCCACGCCCGTGAAGCCGCCGGCTTGCAACTGGCCCACGCGGATCTTCTTGACCACGTCGGTTTCGTCGCCCTGCACGCCTCCGGGGTAGATCTTGAACTTCACCCGGCCCGCGGTGCGCGCGATCAGCTCGTCGTTGAGATCGCGCAGGACCTTCATCCAGGTCGAGCCCTCGGGCGCCAGGGTCGCGAACTTGATGACGGCGGGGCCGGCCGCGCGCAGCGGCGCCGGCAGCGCCAGCAGGCAGACGAGGAGCATATCCCTAGAAAAGGTCATCGATTTTATTCAGAAGGGCGGCGGCCTTGAGCTTGGCCGCCTCGTCGGCCAGGCGCGCTCCGGGCAGGCCGCCGGCGGGGGCCGCGGCTACTTCCCGGAGCAGGTTTTCGAACGAGGCCCGGTCCTGCCGGGCCACGGCCAGGGTTTTTGCCTCCAGGAGGTAGGCCAGCAGGTATTTGCCGCCGGTGATGCGCCGGGCCCAGGTGAAATGCTCGGCGGCTTTTTCGGGGTCCCCCCCCATCAGCTTCGGCCGGGAGGCGAAGTAGACGCCGAAAAACAAGTCGGGCCCCGCGAAATTGAACGACTTGTCGAGTTCGTATACGCGCTTCATCATGGCCGCGGCCTTGGGCAGCTCGGCCACGGCTTGCGGGTCGTCCCGGGACAGATTGATGAGGCCCGACCAGCAGAAGGCGGCCCAATACAGAGCCGGGACGTCGGCTTGGCCGGTGCGCGTCAGCGCCGCCTCCAGCCGAGCCAGCGGTTGGGCGGCCAGGCCGCGCAGGGCGGGCCGCCGGTCCAGCGCGGCCAGAGCGCGGTCGCGGCCCCGGAGGTAGAAGCCCTTGGCCCGCTCGGGTTCGGAGTCCTCGAAAAACAGGAAGGCGTAGGCCCCGAAACCCTCGGCGGCCAGGCGGTTGAGGCGAGCGTCGCGCGGACGGCTTTCGAGCAGGCCTTCCACGAACTTTAGCTGGGAGCCGAGCGTTTCTCGCGCCAGCTGGAAATCCGGCTCTTCGTAATACGTGGTCTTGCCGGCATCGAGCAATTCCCCCGCCGAGCGCAGCGCCGCGCTCTTGAGACTGCAGGCGGAAAGACCGAAAAGGCAAA
Source organism: Elusimicrobiota bacterium (assembly GCA_028717865.1). GTDB lineage: Bacteria > Elusimicrobiota > Elusimicrobia > UBA1565 > UBA9628 > UBA9628. Next base: position 9,348 of record JAQUMZ010000033.1, read on the forward strand.
TCAGGACCGGGATTTTCTTCAAGAAGGCCATTCTAGCAAATCGGCTATCCGCTCCGCGATGGCGGGGCTCGCCGTCAGTCCCGGGGATTCTATTCCCACCAGGTTGATCCAGCCGGGCAGCCCCCGCCGCGACTCCTCGGCGATGACGAAGTCCCGGAAGGAGCCGTCGTCGGAAAGCTTGGGCCTGATGCCGGACATGGCCGGGGCCAGATCCTCGATCCCGACGTCCGGGAGGTAGCGGCTGACGGCCTCGTGGAACGCGGCGCGATGTCCGGCGTCGACGTCGTAATCCAGGTTGTCTACGGGGAATGCGCTTGGTCCGAAGCGCTGCCGGCCTTGCCGGTCCACGGCGAGATGGATGCCCAGGCTGTGCGCGGCCGGGACGGGATAGACCAGGCAGGAGATGGGCAGCGGCCGCCGCAGGCTGAAATACTCCCCCTTGAACCAATGCAATCCGTAGCCCGCGGCGGCGACATCGATCCCGGCCAGTCGGGCCACCCGGTCGGCATGCAGGCCGGCGGCGTTGATCACGCAGCGCGCGGCGACGGCCTCGTCCTGACCCTGGACCGAGAGGCGGTAGCGCCCTTGCGCCCGTTCGACCGCGGTGAGCTCGCTGTTCCAGAGGAAAATCGCCCCGGCCGCCTGGGCCTTGAGCAGGTAGTGGCGCATGAGCTCCTCGGTGTCGATGATCCCCGTTTCGGGCACCCAGAGCCCGGCCTCGGCCCGGACGCCGGGAGCCCGGGCCGCCGCGTCGCGGCGGCCGAGCAGTTCCAGCCCCTCCATTCCGTTGGCCAGGCCCTGGGCCCGCAGGGCCTCAAGCTTGGGCGTTTCTTCCGGCGCGCAGGCCGCCAGAAGTTTGCCCGTGCGCCGGGTGAAAACGGCGCCGCGCGCGCCCAGCTCGCAGAGCCTGCGGCGGCCCTCCACGCATAGCCGGGCCTTGAGGCTTCCCGCCGGGTAGTAGAGGCCGGCGTGCATGACCTCGCTGTTACGCGACGAGGTTTCCAGGCCGTGGCGCTCATGGCGCTCGAGGACCACCACGGTGTTGTCGGGCCGCGCCAGCCGGGCCGCCGCGGCCAGCCCCACTACGCCCGCCCCCACGATCACGACGTCTATTTCGGTGCCAGGCATTGCATTATTGCATTTGGTCTGTCATGGGTTCGGGAAATCCGGAGGAGTGATCTGCCCAAGGCGGGACGTCGGGGGACGCCGGAAGCGTCTCGTCGCGCTGTTGAAGATATCGAAGGCCTGGCCGCTGCGGATGGACACGACCCAGCGGCTGGGTCCAGGGCCGCGATCGAGGGCGTAGGCCAGGTCCACGCGCAGCACGCCTCCGGAGCGGGAGCGCGTCGAACTCAGGCGCAGGCCGGCGCCGACGTCGGACTTGAAGCGGGCCAGCGACAGCCCGCCGCTTTCGTCGGCCACCGCGCCCGAGTCGAAGAACACCGCTCCGCCGAAGCGCACCAGGTGCAGGTACTCACCGGGGAAAAAAAATCGGTTCTCCACGTTGGCCAGCACGGAGCGCGCCCCGGTGAAGGCGTTGTTCTTGTAGCCGCGCAGGCCCGTGTCGCCGCCCAGGACGACCTGGTTCTCGCGGTCCATCCGGCGCACGGTAGCGGCTTCGAGGTGCGCGACCCAGGTGTTGAGCAGGGGGCGTTCGGATTTGAAGAAGGCGTCGAGGTTCGCGAAGAAGAGAGCGTTTTCCCAGGTCCCCCCCGCCACGCGTCCCGCCATCCCGGCCTGGGCCAGGGCGAAACGGCCGGGTCCCAGGCCCAGCCCCTGCTGGTCGGTCAGGTTGAAGAAGAGCCGGTCGCGGTCGGAAGACAACTTTTGCGCGGCCAGGCCTCCCAGGAAGTTCAACTCGTGGCCGAGGTTGTAGTCCTCGACGCGCTCCATGCGGTCGAGGTAGGTCTCCTTGACGTAGCGGGGCAGTATGAGCGAGTAGCCGAGCGTCGGGCCGGACAGCTCGCGGTTGGCGGGCAGGGTCGTATGGACGGAATCGGGCGCGGGCGTGAAGCGGCTGCGCTGATAGAGCCAGCCCGCTTCCGCTCTTTGGGTCAGGTCATCGGTCCAGGGCAGGCGCGCGGCCGCCCCGAGCATGGCGGTGCGGGAATAATCCCGGAACTTGGTGGCTTCCTCCCCCCCTTGGTAGAGTATGTCCTCGTCGTTGAAGCGAGTCCAGCCCAGGCCGTAGGCGTAGGGGGTTTCCAACGAGAAGAAGGGGCGGGCCAAGTCCGCCCCCGCCGAATCCCCGTGGTCGGTCGAGGCCAGCAGGGCCGACAGCCGCAGACGCGTCCCGGCCAGGCGCGGATCCGTGTAGCGCAGGTCGTCGCGGGTCTTCTCGCCGTTGGCGGAGTGGAAGAAGGCGATGGATTTGTTGCGGCCCAGCAGGTTGCTCTCCTCGATTCCGTAGCGGTAGTAGCGCTCTCCGCCCTCGGTCCCGATGGCGAAGCGCGGGTTCGTGGTCCAGGAGTCCTGGGTGCGCACTTCGAGGTCCACGCGGCCGTCCGGTCGCGGCCGCGGCTGAATCTCGGCCCAGCGGAAGGACCCCGCGGCGCGCAGGTTGCGTTCGGATTCGAGGACCTTCAACTCGTCGAAGGGCGCTCCGGGCGAGAGCAGCACCTCACGGCGAACGACCGGCTCGAGCGTGGTGAAGTGAATCTTGTTGGCGATTCGGAAAATCCACCAGTCCTCTCCGGGCTGGGAGAGGTCGAATACGTTCTTGCGTTCCACGACGCGGATGGCTCCTATGACCGGCGCGGTGGAAACGGTTTGCGCGGGCGCGGCGACGGCCAAAAAACAGCACGGCAAGGCCACCCCCAACGGAACCGTCCTCCCCCTCATATGGGGAGGACGG
>JAQUMZ010000034.1 GCA_028717865.1 Elusimicrobiota bacterium
TGCGCGCCGCGCTCAAGCCCAAGGGCGCGGGGCGCTACGCCGGCCCGGTGACCGTGGACATCATGCCGCAATCCGTCCTGCAAGCGACGCTTTGGCTGGGCGCCCCCTCGCCGGCCGCGCCCGGCGAGCCGGCCTACGACCGGGAACTGCTCCTGGTCTACAAAGGCCTGCCGGGCGGCCGCCGCCTGCGCCTGGCCCGCGCGGGCGAGGGCAAGCTGCGCTTCGCCTATTGGGACCTGGCCGGATCGGCCGAGCCGATCGTCGGCGAGGTCTCGGCGACGGACAAAAAGTCCCTGTAGTCGGCCGCTACCAGGCCAAGGCCGAGACCGGCACGAAGGTTATCCCCTCGCCCTGAAGCTTGGGGACCTCGATCTTCAGGCATTCGAGCGTGGCGCGAAAGTAATGATGGCCGATGACGACGGCCGAGCCGCGCCGGCGCGCCCGGAGGGCCGCCTGGCGCAGGACGCGGCGGCAGAAAGCCTCGTCGTTGTAATGGCCGGGCGCCTCCAGGAACAAATCGTTGACCGCGGCCGGCAGGCCCGCGGCCCGGGCTTGCTCGTAGGCCACGCTCTTGGGGGAGACACGGCTGTCTAGAAAGAATCCCGCCTTGCCCTTGAGCTCGGCCGTGAAAGCCGCCATGAGCGGACCGTTGCGCGTGGCCCGGTCCGAGCGATGGGTGTTGAGGCCGGCGCCGCCCGGGATGGCCTTGAGGCTCTTCGCCAAAAGCTCGTCCACCAGCCGCTTATCCTCGGGCAGGACCCGGTCCTGGGCCAGCTTCAGGCGGAGGAACGGATCGAAGGGGAAATGGATGATCAGCTCCTTGCCCGCCGCCTTGACGGCGGCGGCCGCGGCCTTGGTGCGCGGCGACTCCGGCATGACGGCGCAGGTCAACGGAAAACCCAGCCGCAGCCATTCCGCGTCGGGCGGCGTCTTGCGGTAATTCAAACCGAAATCGTCCAGGACCACCGCGACCCGGGGCCCGGGCGCCTGCGCTCCCGCGACCCCCGCCCCCAACATCACCGCTATAACCAAATTCTTCATAGGATAAGTCTAATAAAAAATTCGGTGCCAGGCTTCACAAACCATTGCTATGGTTACTTAGGGAAGCCTGGCACCCAAACCGCGCATCGGTGCATGGTCACGTCGCCGGCTTAGGTAAGCCTGGCACCGACGTCAGATGATGAGGGGGGCGCGCTTGGCGTTGTCTTCGGACACGGCGAGGGCCTCGAGGAACTCGGAGAAGCGACCGTCCAGGCTCTCGCGCCTGAGATTCTCCAAGCGCCGGGTGCTGAAGTCCTCCACGTTGAAGGAAGCCAGGGTGGCCCCGTAAAGCATCGCGCGCTTGAGGTGGCGGACGTCGTCGTAGGCGCCCGACGAGGCCAGGTAGCCCATGAAGCCGCCCGCGAAAGTGTCTCCGGCCCCGGTGGGATCCTTGACCGATTCGACGGGATAGGCCGGGAACGCGTAAAAACGTTCGCCCGCCTTCATGAGCGCGCCGTGCTCGCCCTTCTTGACGATGACCACGCGGGGGCCCCACTGCGAGATGGCCCGCGCCGCCCGCAAAGCGTTGGGCTGTCCGGAAAGCTGCTTGGCCTCCTCCTCGTTGACGAAGAAGATGGTGACGCGCGCGAGCAGCCGGCGCAGGGCCTCGGGCTTGGACGCGATCCAGTAGTTCATGGTGTCGCACGCCACCAGCGCGGGGCTGCGCATCTGGTCGAGCACGCCGGCCTGGAGGTCGGGATCGATGTTGGCCAGGAAGACCACGCGCGCCTTGCGCTGCTGGGCGTCCAGCCGGGGACGGAACTTGGAGAAAACGTTGAGCTGGGTCGAGAGGGTCTTGGCGTCGGAAAGGTCCCGCCCGAATTTGCCGACCCAGCGGAAGGTCCGGCCCGGCAGGACCTTGAGCCCGCCCAGATCGATGCCCTTCTCCGCGAGCATGTGCCGATGCTCCCGCGGGAAATCCCGGCCGACCACGCCCACCACGGAAACTCGCGCGAAATGGCTCGCCGCCAGGGAAAAATATACGGCCGAACCGCCCAGGGCCTCGTTGCTCTCGCCCCACAGCGTGCGCACCGAATCCAGCGCTATCGAGCCTACGACCACGATAGAATCCACGGAACCTCCCGAATGAACGGCCTTGATCGAGCCCAGCCTAGACCCCGCTTTCCCGCTGGTCCAAATAAGTCCGTATTTCCTGCTGGGAGCTGAGCTGGCGCAAGAGATGATTTATGAGATCGAGGGCGCGCGTCTGCTGGGTCTTGGCGGCGAATTCGGCCTTGGCCTTCTCGAAACCCTTCAACGACCCCTTGTTCTGCGCGGCGTAAAGCTCCTTGAGCTCGCCGGGAGCCAGCTTGGCCGACTGGAAGATCAACTGCTTGAGCCGGCCCACCTGGATGGCCCGGCGCCGGGTTTCCTCGTAGCCCTGGGGGGTCTGCTTGAACACGCCGCGCACGACCTGGAAATAGAGCTGGGGGTTGAACTGCCCTCCCGACTGGAAGGCGGGCGTGGCCCGGATGTCGCGCGCCAGCTCGTCGTCCGTCACCCTGATGCCCATCTTCCCGGCCTCGGTCAGGAGCAGCTCGTCGACGATCATGTCGCGCAGCATCCCCACCTTGATTTCCTTCATTTCGGCCTCGGAAACCTCCTGGTCGCGGCTGCGCAGCGCGTCGGCGTACTGATTGACGCGCACGAGGAAGCGGGAGTACGGGATCTTGGTCGAGCCCACCGAGGCCACGGCCTCGGTCGTGTCGCTGCGCGTGAAAAGATAGCCGCCCAGGCCCACGAAGGTGCCGATCAGGAAGATCGCGATGACGGCCACGAACAGCGCGCGACGGTAGCGGCGCAGGAAGGAAATCACTTGGCGGGAGCCTCCTCTTCGGGCTGGGCGGCCGGGGCGGACTCGGACAAGCGCATCGAGCAGGAACCCTCGAAGGCGGCCCCGTCCTCCACGCGCAGATTGGCGGTGCGCACGGAGCCGGTCAGGGTGGCGCCGGCCAGGATCTCGACGTGGCGGGAGGCGACGACGTCGCCCCGCAACTCGCCGGCGATGGAAACGCTTTCCGCGGCCACATTGCCCTGGATGCGGCCCTTCTTGCCGACCTCGACGCTCACGGCGTCGGTGATGTCGCCCTCCACCACGCCCTCCACGCGCAAGGACCCCTTCGCGGTCAGGGTGCCATGGACGTAGGCCTCCTCGCCGATGAGGGTCATGGACTCGCCGCGGTCGAATTTCTCGCCTTTTTTCTGGAACATGCTAGCGCCCCGCGATCCGCACGGCCGGCTGAGCCCAGCCCAGCGGATCGCCGGCGGACCGGACCTTCAAGAATCCCATGGGATTGACGGGACGGCCTTGCCGCCAGATCTCATAGTGCAGATGCGCCCCGGTGGAGCGTCCCGTCGTCCCCATATAGCCGATGGCCTGGCCGCGGGCGACCCGGGCTCCCGTCTTTACCAGCGACTTCGAGGTATGCGCGTAAAGCGTGGAAATTCCGTAGCCGTGGTCGATCACGATCATCTGCCCGTAGCCGTGCGACCAGCCCGCGAAGCGGACGGTCCCGTTGGCCGTGGCGTAGATCAAGGTATCGGGCTTGTCGGCGATGTCCACGCCCTGATGGTACTCGCCGACGTCCCCCTCGAAGCGCTGCATGGGGGATATCCGGTAGCCGAACAGGGAGGTCAACTGGCCCGACGTCGGCCAGATCGAAGGGGTGGCCTGCAGAAGGCTGCGCTGATTGCCGATGTACCAGGCGATCTCCTGGAAGCTGGCCAGGCGCTTGTTCGACTCCTCGCGCAAACCCTTGAGCCGCCGGTGCCAATCCGACTGCCGCATCAGGGACGGGTCTATGGCCAGCAGGCGCTGCAAGGTCAGGCGATCGGCCCCCGTGGGGCCGCCGACCGCGGCCTCGCCGGGGAAGGCGTCCTCGCGGCGGGACAGGCTCAGCAGCACCCGCAATTGCCGGTCGGTGGACTTGGCCACATCGAGGATTTCCCGGGCCTTGTCCATCTCGGCGGCCACGGAACTCAGCTTGGCCAGCATGACGCGATTGTCGGCCTTCGTGATCCAATAATCGACATGCCGGCTGCAGATGAAGCCGGCCCAGAAGGTCGCTCCCACCCAGAGCGCGAAGCAGAAAAGCGCGAAAGCGACGCTGACCTGCCACCGCCAGGGCTTCCAGGCGGCATGGGGGATGACCATGACGGTGATCTTCCGGCCCAAGAACTCCGAGAGCCGGCTTTGGACGCCTCCAAGTCTGTTCATCGGAACGCAGATGTTATAACAGAACGGGCGAAAAGTGTCAATGTCCTCCATATTAAAACGCAATATTCCGGACCGCTGCCGGGCGCGCGCCCGCGTTTGGTATAATGCCCTGCCATGGACGACAACAAAACCAGCTCCCAACTAAGGAAAGATTTCCTGGGCTTCTTCGAACGCCGGAAGCACGTCGTGCGCCCCTCGGCCCCGCTCATCCCGCCCGGAGACCCGTCGCTGATGTTCAGCTCCGCGGGCATGGTGCAGTTCAAGCCTTATTTCCTGGGCCAGCGCCGGGACGTCACCCGCGCCGCCACCTGCCAGAGATGCTTCCGAACCACCGACATCGAGCGCGTCGGATCCACCTTGCGGCACCTGACTTTTTTCGAGATGCTGGGCAACTTCTCGTTCGGGGACTATTTCAAGGCCGAGGCCATCGCCTGGGCCTGGGAGCTGCTGACCAAGGAAATGGGCATAGACGCGGCCCGGCTGCACCCGACCGTGTTCAAGGACGACGCCGAGGCGGAGGAGCTTTGGCGCAAGCAGGGCCCGAAGAACCCCGTCCTGCGCCTGGGCGAGGACACCAACTTTTGGACGGTGGGCCCGACCGGACCCTGCGGCCCCTGCTCGGAGATATACTTCGACCGGGGAGCGGAATTCTCCTGCGGCGGCCCGTCCTGCGCCCCCGGCTGCGACTGCGACCGCTACATCGAGATCTGGAACCTGGTCTTCATGCAGTTCGACCGCCGGGCCGACGGCGGGCTCGCGCCCCTGCCGCGCCGGAACATCGATACCGGGATGGGCTTGGAGCGGCTGGCCTTCGTGACCCAGGGCAAGCGCTCCCCGTTCGAGACCGACCTCTTCGCGCCCATCGTTTCCCGCGCGGCGCGCCTGCTGAAAACGCCGCCCGGCGCCCGCCCCGAGACGGACCTGGCCTTCCGCGTCATCGCCGACCACGCCCGCGCCGCCGTCATGCTCATGAGCGAGGGGCTCATCCCCTCCAACGTCGAGCGCGGCTACGTGCTGCGCCGGCTCATCCGCCGCGCGGCGCGCTACGGACAGCTCCTGGGCAGCCGGGAGCCGTTCCTCCACGAGCTCGTCGAGCCGGTCATCGACGTATTCCGGCCGGGCCATCCGGAGCTCGCCGCGGCCCGCGACATCGTCTCGGCCGGGCTCAAGATGGAGGAGGAGCGGTTCCTCCAGACCCTGGACGCCGGCGAGCGCGAGCTCAAGGCCATATTAAAAAGCGCCCCCGCCGTCCTGCCCGGGGACCAGGCCTTCAAGCTCCACGACACCTTCGGCTTCCCGCTGGAGCTGACGCGCGAGATCTGCGCCCAGCGCGGCGTCGCCGTCGACGAGGCGGGCTTCCGCCAGGCCAAGACGCAAGCCGCCGAGACCGCCCGGGCTTCCTGGAAGGGCTCGGGAGAGCGGGCCGTCGCCTCCCGCCTGCCGGCGGGCCTGAAGACCTCGTTCGACTACGAGGCGCTCGAGCTCGTCTGCGAGATAACCGCCGCGCAGGGCGAACTGCTGGTCTTGGCGCGCACCCCTTTCTACGCGGAGGGCGGAGGGCAGATCGGAGACTCCGGGGAGCTTTTTTCCGAGGACGGCAAGACCCTGGTCGCCGAGGTCCTCGACACCCAGAAGCACGGCGCGCTCACGGTCCACATGCTCGACCGCGCCCTCGGCGGGCCCGGCGCTCCCGGGCCGGGCGCGCGCGTCCTGGCCCGGGTCGACGAACGGCGCCGGCGGCGCGTCGCGGCCCATCACAGCGCGACGCATCTGCTCAACCAGGCCTTGCGCCAGGTCCTCGGCCCGCACGTGCGCCAGGCCGGGTCGTTCGTGGACGACGAGCGCCTGCGCTTCGATTTCACGCACCCCAAGGCCCTGAGCCCGGACGAACTCGGGCGGGTGGAAGGCATCGTCAAGGAGCAAATCCGCAAAGCCCTGGCCGTAGACACCAGGGAGATGCCGCCCGCCGAGGCGCGCGAGGCGGGCGCCGTGACCCTGCTCGGGGAGGACTACGGCGACCGGGCCCGGGCCGTGCTCATCGGCCCCGAGGGCTGGCGCAATCCCCGCGAGCGCTTCAGCCTCGAGCTCTGCGGCGGGACCCACGTCTCGAATACCCGCGACATCCTCGACTTCAAGATCGTGAAGGAAGCCTCGGCGTCGGCGGGCATCCGGCGCATAGAAGCCGTGGCCGGCCCCGCGCTGACCGCCTACCTGGAGCGGCGCGACGAGGCCCGCAAGCGGCTCCTCGCGCGGCTGGTCGAGCGCCAGGACGCCTTGCTGGGCGAGATCCGCGGCCTGGGCGGCAAGGCCGAGCCGGCGCCGGAGCGCGAGGAGTCCTCGCTGCGCGCCAACGTCAAGCGGCTGGAGAACGACCTGCGCGGCCTCAAGTCCCGCAGCTTGTCCGGCGCCACGCGGGGCCGCCGGGTGCTGGAGGTCAAGGGGCTCAAGCTCATGGTCCAGCGCCTGGAGGGCGCCGATCCCAAGTCCCTGCGGGGGCTCAGCGACAAGCTCAAGGCGGAACTGGGCTCGGGCGCGGTGTTTTTGGCCGCGCCGCGCGAGGGCAAGCTTTCCTTCGTGCTGACGGCCACCCCCGACCTGGCCGGCCGCCTGGACGCGGGCGCCTCGGCCCGGAAGTTCGCCGCCGCGCGCGGCGGCTCGGCCGGCGGCCGCGCCGACTTCGCCCAGGGCGGGATCCCCGACGCGGATTGGGAAGCGCTGGTCGCCGGCCTGACCGGCTCGCTCTAGCGCCCCAAGAACCGGGCCAGGCCGGTCAAGAGCATCTGGACCGCGATCGTGGTCAGGATCATGCCCATGAGCCTTTCCACGGCGAGGAGGCCTCTGGGGCCCAGCAGGCGGGAGAACGTCGCGGCGCGGCGCAGGATGGCCAGCGACGCCGCCCAGGCCAGCAGGACCGCCGCCGAAAGGGTCCAGAAGCCCAGGTCCTTGCGCGAGGCCAGTATGAGCACGGTGCTCATGGCCGAGGGGCCCACGATCAGGGGCGTGGCCAGCGGGACGATGAAGGGCTCGCCGGCGGGGAGTTCCCCGAACACCCCTTCCTTCATGGGGAAGACCATCTTGATGGCGATCAGGAAGAGCACGATGCCGCCCGAGATGCCCAGGGCGGCGTCCTTGATGCCCAGCATGTCTAGGAAGAACTGCCCGAACAGTATGAAGAACAGCAGCAGGACGGCGGCGAAGAGATGCTCTCGCGTTATGATGCGCCGGGCGCGCTCCGGGGCGATGTCCTTGAGCAGGCCCGCGAAGACCGGGATGTTGCCCAGCGGGTCCATCACCAGGAACAATATGGAGGCGCAGGACAGCAGGCCGAGATTTTCCTTCATGGAACGGTGACGAGGATTTTACATAGTTCATTCGCCTATTAGCTATACTGTCCCGGCCATGAATCGGCGGCGCCCCGTCCACCTGCTGGTCCTGCGCTTCTGCGAACCGCGCCGGCTGGCCGACCTCCATGGCCGCCGCATCGCCTCGGTGCTGCTGCGCGACCTGACCGTGGGCTTCGGCCTCATCGCCAAAAGCGTCCTGCGCCGGCACGTGGCGCTCGGCGGCCCCCACTGCCCGGCCTTCGGGACCTGGATCGCGCCCTTCGCCATGCGCAACCGGGAGTTCGGGATGGACGAGGCCGACCAGAGCGCGGCCATCACCGAGACCGGCATGGACCTGGCGCGCCGCATGCTCGACGACGAGCTGGGGCGCGCGAGCGCCATGCGCCTGGACTACCGCTTCGGCGTGCTCAAGCACGAATCGGGAGAGACCGATCCCCTGCGCATATTCCGCTGGCTGCGGCCCCGCCTGCCCGCCCTCGACGCCGCCTGGGCCCCCCCCGCGGTGTCGCGCCAGGCTTTCCGGGCGCTTCTGCGCGGGACCGGGCTGGACTTCCACCTGCAGCCCATAGTCTCCCTGGACCGCCTGCGGGTGCGCGGCTTCGAGGCCCTGGCCCGGGGGCCCGCGGGCGGGCCCCTGGAGCGCGCCGACCGGCTCTTCGCCGCCGCCTCCTATTACGGCCTGCACCGCGAGCTCGACCTGGCCTGCCTGCGCGGAGCCCTGCGCCGCACCTCCCGCCTGCCGGCGCCCTACTGGCTATCCGTCAACATCGGCCCGGAGCTGTTCGAGCCCGCCCTGCTGCGCCGGCTGGTGCGCCGCCCCGAGCTCATGCGCCGCCGGGTCTTCGAGCTGACGGAGCACGCGCCCATACCGCAGGGATTCGCCGCGCGCACCCGGCCCCTGCTGCGCCAGGGGGCGCGCCTGGCCCTCGACGACGCCGGCTGCGGCTTCGTGGACATGGGGATGGTCGAATCGATCAGCCCCCACATCGTCAAGCTGTGCGTCACGGTCATCCGGCGCATCGAAAGCGGGCCGGACTCCCTGGCGGCCATCCGCCGCACGGTCCGGCGCATACGCAAGGCCGGCGCCAGCGCCCTGGCCGAGGGCGTCGAGACCGAGGCGCAGTTGCGCCTGGTGCGCCGCTGCGGCTTCGCGCTGGCCCAGGGTTATCTCTTCGGCAAGCCCCGCCCGGCCGCCGACGTCCTGGCCGGCTTGGCCGCATGAAGGCCCTGCTCCTGGAGCGCCAGGCCCCCGCCGAGACCGCCCCCTTGCGGAAGGCCGAGCGCCCGACGCCCGAGCCGGGCCCGGGGGAGCTTCTGCTGCGCGTGCTGGCCTGCGGCGTCTGCCGGACGGACCTGCACTTGGCGGAGGGCGACCTGCCGCTGCATCTGGCCCCCGTCGTTCCCGGCCACCAGGCGGTCGGCCGCGTGGAGTCAGCCGGCCCGGGCGCGTCGGGCTTCGCCGTAGGGGAGCTCGTCGGCGCGGCCTGGCTGCACGCCGCCTGCGGCGCCTGCCGCTACTGCGCCCGCGGCGACGAGAACCTCTGCGCTTCCCCCCTCTTCACCGGCTGGGACGTCGACGGCGGCTGCGCGCAGTTCATGAAGGTCCGGGCGGATTTCGCCTACCGCCTCCCCGCCGGCCTGACCCCGGAGGCGGCGGCGCCCTTGCTGTGCGCCGGCATCATCGGCTACCGCGCCCTGCGCCGCAGCGCCGTGCCCCGCGGCGGCAGGCTCGCCATCTTCGGCTTCGGCGGCTCGGCCCACGTCGCCATACAGGTCGCCCGGCACTGGGGCTGCGAGGTCCACGCCTTCACCCGCAGCCCGGCGCACCGGCGCCTGGCCCTGGAACTGGGCGCGGCCTCGGCCGCCGCGCTGCCCGAGGACGGCTCGCGCTTCGACGCGGCCGTGCTCTTCGCGCCCTCCGGAGCCCTGGTGCCCGTGGCCCTGGAGGCGCTCGACAAGGGCGGCACCCTGGCCGTGGCCGGGATACACCTGAGCCCCATCCCGTCTCTGGACTACCGGCGCCACCTCTTCGACGAGAAGCGGCTGGTCAGCGTGACCGCCAACACCCGGGAGGACGGCCGCCGGTTCCTGCGCCTGGCCGCCGAGATTCCCATCAAGACCACGGTCCGGCTCTACGAGTTCGAGCGCGCCAACGAGGCCCTGGCGGACCTCAAGGCCGACCGGGTGACCGGCGCCGCCGTCCTGCTCGTGGGAGCTTGAGCAGGGGAGGTCAAGAGCTGTGTTGCTCTCGCGCGGGCCAGATTGCGGCGGGAGTTTTTAAGAGGGCTTCGGCGGCGCGAACCCGATCCGCCTGCGGGGCTGGATCGGCGGGTCCGGCGGCGGGGTCATAAGATCTCGGAGGGTTTCGAAAACGATCTTAAATTGCTCGTCATGCCCTCTGACCTTGCGCGCCAGTTCCGCCAGGGCGACGGCCAGGTCCTTGTGGCCCAAGGCCATCCGGCGCAGGCGATTGAAGGCGCGCACGATCTGGATACTGGCCGAGACGGCGACCGGGCTGTTGAGGACGAACGCAGCGGCAACGGCCCCATGCTCCGTGAAAGCAATGGGCAATTTGCGGTAGCCGCCATGCCCTGAACTTGATGTCGCGTTTTGCGATATCAAGCTGTCCGCTTCCGCTTTGGTCAGCCGGAACGCGAAATCCTCGGGGAACCTGGACTTGTTGCGCTTGATCTGCTCGTTGAGGCGACCGGTCGAGACGCCGTAGACTTTCGCCAGGTCGCGATCGAGCATCACGCGGCAGCCGCGAATCAAATGGATTCGTTGTTCCAACTGCTCGGCACCTTCGCGCTGGATGATTGGGCCCATACCACATAACCAATCTCACAACATAAGTTCCGTCCCTGATGTCGCCAGGCCGTCTCCCAGGAGAGGTCCTGCGGCTTGAGGCTGACGACGGCGAGCCCGGCCATGCCTGACTCCACGGCGGGACGAGGCTGTAGTGGTCAGAGGCCTTTTACGGCCCTCCGGAGCCCTTCAGAACCGCAGGCGGGAACGGCTTTCTCGTCGGAAAATCTTGCGCCCTAGAGGAATCGAACCTCTACCCGCAGCTTCGGAGGCTGCTGTGATATCCATTTCACCAAGGGCGCGTCCGGGCCTAGCCGTACTTCATTTTACTTAAATGCGAGGGCATTGGGTGGCCTAAAATCAACGCCAGGGCGTCCCCCGCGGACTTGAGCCGGCGCATATCCACGATCACGGAGGCGCCGCAGGCCATGAAGGCGAAGGCCAAATCCTCCGTGGCCACGTTGCCGCCCACGCCGGGGGCGTAAAAGCAGCCGCCGATGCCGCCCGTGGAGCAGTCGAAGCCCGAGACGCCGTACTCGCTCCAGGCCGTCAAGGCGCCGGCCACCGCCATGCCGTAGGTATCGTGCAGATGCAGGAAGACCTGCTCCCGGTCGACGCGCTTGAGCAGGCTTTCGAGCAGCAGCCGCACGTCCAGCGGCGAGGCGCGGCCGATGGTGTCGCCCAGCGAGAATTCCCCCACCCCCATGGCCCGCAGACGCTCCACCACGACCGCCACGGCCTCGGGCCGGACGGCGCCCTCGTAGGGGCAGTGGAAGGCGGCGCTTACGCAGGCGCGCAGGGGCAGCTTGGCCTTACGGGCCCGGCCCACGATCGGACGCATCAGCTCAAGGCGATGGGCTATGGGCTGGCCCAGGGAGCGCTGGGAATAGGTCTCGCTGGCCGAGCAAAGGAACTCGATCTTGTCCGCCTCGGCCGCGAGCGCCGCATCGAGGCCTTTCTCATCGAGCGCCAGCGCCGAATAGACCACGCCCTCCTTGCGCTTCATGTTCTCGAAGACCTCGGCGGAATCGGCCAGTTGCGATCCCAGGGGCGCGCCGGAAAAGGCCCCCGCCGCGATCTCGCGCAGGCCGCTCTCCGAAAGCGCGTCGATGAAGGCGACCTTGGCCTCCAGGGGCGCCGACGCCGGCTCGTGACGCAGCCCGTCGCCGGGGCCGACCTCGACGAAGCGGGGGCGCGGCAGGGAGGTCGCGTCGATCACGGCCTAGGGGAGGGTCTGGTCATACGCGTCCCGCTTATCGCTATCGCCCAGCACGCCCCAAGCCACGCTGATCGCCTTGAAGGCCTCCTCGCGTTGGGCATCCCCGGGGTGACGGTCGGGATGATTTTCCAGGCTGAGCCTGCGATAAAGCTTCCGGATTTCCTCCCTCGTCATGTCCTTGGTGGCCCCCAGCGTTTTATAATAATCAAGCGCGGGGCGGTTCGGCTGGGGGCTGCGGCTTTGAGAGCCGGCGTGTTGCTTAAATAGGGCGGCCATGTCCGCGAACCATAGCCGGTTGAGCACGCGACTGACGAACGCTCCCAACTCGTCGGCGGGCCGCAGGGCAAGCAAGGACACGGTCATCGTCCGCCCATGCTCGTCGCGCACCGTGGCGAGTCCCAAGGCCTCCCCAAAAACTCTCCCAAAGATTTCATCAAAGATACTTCCCCCCGCGACGGAGACCAAGGTGATCCTCCGGCCATGG
>JAQUMZ010000035.1:0-5001 GCA_028717865.1 Elusimicrobiota bacterium
GCCAGTTCCGCCACCCGCGCAAAATCCCTTACTTGGACGCCGGAGCCGGGGCCGGGGCGGCCGGCGGCGTCGCGGCCGGAGCCTCCACCGGAGGCGGCGCGGGGGCCCGCCGCGCCGTCACGCTCGTCAGGCCGGCGCGGCTCGACAGCAGCGTAAGGAAAAGGGAGGTGAACGCGAAGGTCCCGGCCAAGGTCGCCGTGAACTTCTTCATGAAATCCGAGCCCGAGGGCGTGTTGATCAGGGAATCCCCCCCGCCGCCGAAGACCGCCAGACCCGCCCCGCGGCCGGTCTGCAGCAGCACCACCAGGATCATGAGCACGCACGCTATGACGTGGATGATTTCAAGAAAAGTATACATTGCGGTTTATTATACCTAAAAAAGGACGGCAAACGGCTCCGCTCAGCCGGCCAGCGCGGCCAGCCCGGGCAAGACCTTGCCCTCCAGCAGTTCCAGGCTCGCCCCGCCCCCGGTGGAGCAGTGCGATATCCGGTCCGCGACCCCGGCCTTGGCCAGGGCCGCCAGGCTGTCGCCGCCGCCCACGATGGTGACCGCGCCCGCCTTGGTCGCCTCGCCCAGGGCCTCGGCCACGGCGACGGTGCCCTTGGCGAAGGCCTCGGTCTCGAATATGCCCATCGGCCCGTTCCAGAATATGGTCTTGGCCTTGGCGATCTCCTCGGTGAAGAACTCCAC
Source organism: Elusimicrobiota bacterium (assembly GCA_028717865.1). Taxonomy (GTDB): domain Bacteria; phylum Elusimicrobiota; class Elusimicrobia; order UBA1565; family UBA9628; genus UBA9628. The sequence continues at coordinate 692 of JAQUMZ010000035.1, forward strand.
GGTGCGCGGCCCTATGTCCACCCCGATCATCTCCGGCGGCACGGCCATGGATTGCGTAACCTCGGCCCGGGCGTCCGGCTTGAGCTCCCTGACCGCGACGTGGTCCGCCGGGAGGAGGCACTTGATCTTCTTGGCGTAGGCCTTCTCCACGATCTTCTTGGCGTCGGCGATCCGGTCCGGCTCGAGCAGGGACTTGCCCACCGCCACGTTCTGGCCGGCCAGGAAGGTGTAGGCCATGCCGCCGCCGATGAGCAGGCAGTCCACCCGATCGAGCAGCTTGTCGAGCACGCCCAGCTTGTCCGAGACCTTGGCCCCGCCGATGATGGCCAGGAAGGGCCGGGCGGGATTGCCGATCACCCGGTCCAGGAACTCCAGCTCCTTCTGGACCAGGAAGCCGATGCCGCCGGGCAGGTGCTTGCAGACCCCGGCGGTGGAGGCGTGGGCGCGGTGTATGGCGCCGAAGGCCTCCTGCACGAAGACCTCGCCGTGCGCGGCCAGGGCCTTGGCGAAAGCGGGGTCGTTCTTCTCCTCCTCGGCGTGGTAGCGCAGGTTCTCGAGCAGCGCGACCTCGCCGGGCTTGAGCGCCGCGATAACCGGCTGCGCGGCCGGCCCCACGCAGTCGGGGGCGAAGGCCACCGGCCGCTTGAGCAGGCGGGCCAGCTCCTCGGCCGCGGGCTTGAGGGAATACTTGGGCTCGGGCTTGCCCTTGGGCCGTCCCAGATGCGCGATCAGGACCACCCGCGCGCCCCGGGAGCTCAGATACTCTATGGTCTTGAGCGTCTCCCGGATGCGGGTATTGTCCGCGACCCGGCCGTCCTTGAGCGGGACGTTGTAATCCACGCGGACCAGGACCCGCTTGCCCTTGACGTCCAGGTCCTGCAGACGCCTGACCTTGAGCGCCGTGGTCATGCCGCGACTCCCACCTTCTTGGCGATGTAGGCCACCAGGTCGATGACGCGGTTGGAATAGCCCCACTCGTTGTCGTACCAGGCGAAGACCTTGACCAGGTTGCCGCCGATGACGTCGGTCAGCGCGGCGTCTACGATGGAGCTGGCCGGGTTGCCGGTGAAGTCCTTGGAGACCAGCGGGACCTCGCAGAACTCGAGCAGACCCTTGAGCCGCGCCGACTGCGAGGCCTTCTTGAGCGCGGCGTTGACCTCCTCCTTGGTGGTGGCCTTCTCCACCAACAAGGTCAGGTCCACCAGCGAGACGTCCGGGGTGGGCACGCGGATGGCGCAGCCCGTGAACTTGCCCTTGAGCTTGGGGTAGACCAGGCCGATGGCCTGGGCGGCCCCGGTCTTGGTCGGGATCATGCTCAGGGCCGCGGCCCGGGCCCGGCGCAGGTCCTTGTGCGGGAAGTCCAGCACGGGCTGGTCGTTGGTGTAGGCGTGGATGGTGGTCATGATCCCGGCCTTGATGCCGAAGGCCTCGTCGATGGTCTTGGCCACGGGGGCCAGGCCGTTGGTGGTGCAGGAGGCGTTGGAGATGACGTGGTGCTTGGCCGGATCGTAAAGCTCCTCGTTGATGCCCATGCAGATGGTGATGTCCTCGTTCTTGGCCGGGGCGGAGATGACGACCTTCTTGGCGCCCGCGGCCAAGTGCGCCTTGGCCTTCTCGGCGTCGGTGAACTTGCCCGTGGACTCGATGACGTAATCCGCCTTCAGGGCCTTCCAGGGCAGTTGGGCCGGGTCCTTCTCGGCGACGACCTTCAGGAGCTTGCCGTTGATCTTGAGGTCGGTGCCCGCCACCTCCACCTGGCCCGGGAACACCCCGAACGTCGAGTCGTACTTGAACAGGTGCGCGAGGGTCTTCGCGTCGGTGAGATCGTTGACCGCGACGAAGTTGATGTTGGGGTTGCCGATGCCGGCCCGCACCACCAGACGCCCGATGCGGCCGAAACCATTGACGCCGACGTTGATAGCCATTGAGGCCTCCCTCGCGCGAAGCGCGCCCGAAATATACGAACGAACCGCGAATATCCTACCGGTTTAGGAGAACTATTTCCACTCTCTGGTCGGAGAAGGCCGCCCGGGCGCCGTCCACGCCCACGTTCTTGCTCATGGTCATAAGGTCCTTGATCAGGAACTCCTGGATCGCGGCGGCCTGGGCGTCGGCCAGCTCCTTGGTGGAGGCGAACACCCGCACGGCCACGGGCATGCCGGAGTAGCGCCGCTTGACGAGGTCGGAGGCCGAACGCAGGAGGTCGTAGCCCACGGCAAGGTCCAGCGCGGACTCGGTCTTCGTGCGCCCGAAGAGGACGGAGGAATCCAGGCTGATGTGCAGGCCCGTGTCCTCCTGGTGCACGATACCCTTGAACAGCAGGGGCTTGCCCACGGTCGTGTGCGGGGAGCCGGACGGATCGGTGAAGGTGTAGACGGCCGAATAGGAGCGGCCGGCCTTGATCCACTCGCCCTGGTCGTTCTGGCCGTTCCAAAGCAGCTCCTCCGGCGGATCGCTGGAGCCCTCGTAGTGGTGGAAGACCCGGCCTTCCTCGTCGGCGATGGTCAGGCTCCAGGCGTAACCCTTGGCCTCCTTGGGCTCCAGGCGCCGGCGCAGGATGTCGAAGAGCTGGTCGCGCAGCCGCAGGGCGATGCCCGGCCGCTGGCTGAAGGTCATGCGCCAGGGCTGGATGACCCGGGAATTGTCCAGGACCTCGGGATGCGTCCGGCGCCAGGAGACGGTCAGCGGGGAGATGGCCAGCAGCAGCGACTGGTCCGGCTCCAGGGAGGGCTTGATCGTCTCGAAGGGGTCGACCTCGATGGCCAGCGGCGGCTTTAGGGAATTGAGCTTGCTCTCGCCTTCCTTGTCCTTGATCAGGACCTCGGTGGGCAAAGCACCCCCGACCGGCCCGGAGGAGGGCCCGAAGACGTCACCCTCCTGCGCGGCGGCGGGCAGGGCGCAGAACAGGAGCCCCGCGTAGATCAAGATATTCTTCATGATAGCCATAATATCGCTCCTTAAATCATTCGAGAACGAACCTGAACGTGATTACGCCCCATTGCCGCTCCGCGGTCCCTATGGGCGCGAACCTCCACCGGCGCAGGCTGTCCATGGCCAGCCGGTCTAGGCGGGGATAGCCGGAGGTGCGCTCGACCCGCAGTTCGGAAAGCACGTTGCCCTGAGGATCGACCCAAAATCTGATGGCCACCGCGGCCTCGATGACGCCCTGCTGCTTGGCCCAGTCGGGGAAGGGCGGGATGTCGTAGGCCGTCACCGAACGGTCGGCCAGGGGACCCTCGATCTCCACGCCTTTCTTGCTCTCCAGGCGCTGCGGCGCCTGGCGCGCCGGCGCCGGCGGGGCGGTCTCGATCTGGCTCTTGAGGGTCGGCTCCGGGGCGGCCCGCGGGGCCAGCTCCAGGCGCTCGCCCGCGGCGGGCAGGAAGGCGGAAAGCTTGCCGGCCAGCCGCGATTGGCTCGCGGGCTCGGCCTCGCGCAAAACCTCGGCCGGGGCCGCGCCGCGGCGGGGCGCGGCGGGCGCCAGCCCGCCGATCGCCTGCAGGGCCACGGCCTCCTGGCGCCGCTCCTCAAGCGCGACGGCGGCCGGCAGATTGCGCACGCGCCGGGTCCCGACCTCCTCGAGCCGGGGCAGGGCGGCCAGGGCCTTGACCTGCCGGGTCTCCAGCCTCGAATCGATGCGGGCGGCGTCCACGCGGCGCTTGGAAAGGTCCAAGGTGTCGACCTTGGCCAGTTGCGCGCGCCGGCCGCGGTCCTCCAGCTTGGGCTGCGTCAGCAGCGGCCGCTTGATCTCCGGCAGCTTGACCGCCAGATCGCGCGGCGCGGCCTTCGGGATGGCGGGCAAGGCCATCTTCAAGAAATCGGTGAGAGTCGGCGCGGCCGCGCGCTGCTGCGGCGCCGGAGCCAGCTTCTTGACCTGGATGAGGAGGTCTACGTTGTCGACGACCTTGACCGCGGCCTTGGGGCCCATCTGCGCCAGCTGCAGGTAAAGCAGCAGCCCGCCCGCGTGCAGGGCCAGGGAGGCCGTCACCGAGAACGGCAGGCGGGCCTGGGTCAAGGCCGGCCTCCGTTGAGCCTGCCCGTATACATAGTGTGTCCGGACACACTATGTGGACACATGCCGCCTTCCGCGGCCTCCCGCCGTACCAAGGTTCGCGCGCGGTCGTGCGGCGCGCGAACCCGCGCGCGCCCTACTCCTCGTGCGCGCGCAAGGCGGTATGCAGATCCAAAGAGTTGGGCGAGCTCTCGCCCATTTCCCCCGAACTCAATACTATCGGCGCGACTAAGGAAGGGTCGCGCCGGCCTCGCGATGCTGCGCATCGCGAGGGATTTAACGGCCAACAGAGGCAGCCGGA
>JAQUMZ010000035.1:5101-12056 GCA_028717865.1 Elusimicrobiota bacterium
AAGAGTTGGGCGAGCTCTCGCCCATTTCCCCCGAACTCAATACTATCGGCGCGACTAAGGAAGGGTCGCGCCGGCCTCGCGATGCTGCGCATCGCGAGGGATTTAACGGCCAACAGAGGCAGCCGGACCTGGGTCACTTCCTTCTCTCCGTGGCTATGGTCAAGGACTGCGCCCCGGCGTCCTTGGCCTTGGCCATGAGGTCGACCAGGCGCCCGTGCGTGGCGTTCTCGTCGGCCTTGAGGATGACCAGCTTGGACTCGCTCATGGCCAGGGCGAGTTTCAAGGCGGGCTCCATGGCCGCGTAGGTCGCGTATTCCTTGTAGTCCAGCGCCAGCCGGCCGTCCTTGCCCAGGGTGATGGTGATCTTGTCGCGCTCCTCGCCCTCCTTGGTATGGGCCTTGGGCAGTTCCACCTTGATGACCGGCTCGGAGAGCATTGGGGCGGTGACCATGAAGATGATGACCAGCACCAGGCAGACGTCCACCAGCGGCGTGACGTTGATCCCCGAAACGATGTCGTCGTCGTCGGAAGCTTCCTGGCGCGCCAAGCTCATCCCCCCCGGACCCGGACCGTCTCGGATTTGACGATGGCCACCTTCGCGGCGCCCGACTGCTTGGCGGTGTCGAGGATGTCGACGACCTGTCCCACGCGGTTGGCCTCGTCGGCCGTTACTATCACCATCTTGTCCTTGCTCTTAAACAGCGCCTCGACCAGGGCCTTGGGCAGGGCGGCGGGCTCGACCCGCGCGCCGTTGACGGTGAGCACACCGGCCTCGGTGAGCTTGACCTGGACGTTCTCCTCCGCGCTGGCCTTGCCCTCGGCCGCCTTGGCTTTGGACTGCAGGACCTTGATGCCCAGGGTCAAGGCCATCGGGGCCACGGCCATGAAGATGATGACCAGCACCAGGCAGACGTCCACCAGCGGCGTGACGTTGATGTCGACGATCGGCTCGTCGGCCTTCTGGCTGGCTGCGGCCATGGCTTAGTCCGCGCTATTTCGACCCCAGCATGACGAGCAACCGGGTCGAGGCGACCTCCATCTCGACGGAGATGGCCTTCACCTTGCGCATGAAATAGTTGTAGAGGATCACGGCGGGGATGGCGACCATCAGGCCCGCCGCCGTCGCCACCAGGGCCTCGGCGATGCCCTTGGCCACCACCGCGGGCCCGCCGCCTCCGGACAGGGCCAGGTCGCGGAAGGCCTTGATGATGCCGACCACCGTGCCGAACAGCCCGATGAAGGGCGCGATGTTGCCCAGGGTGCCCAGCACGCCCAGGTTGCGCTCGAGCTTGAGCTTCTCCTCCATGCGCTTGGAGGCCAGCAACTCCTCCAGGTCCCGGCGGGGGCGGCCGGAATGCTGCAGACCGTAGTGGATCGTCTGCGCGACCGCCGCGGACTGGCGCTGGCAGTACTGCTGGGCGGCCTCCGCCTTGCCTTCCTGGAGCAGCTTATGGACGTGGGCGAGCACCGCGTCGCCGTCGGCCTGGGCCTTGCGGATGGTCCACCAGCGCTCGATCATGAACGTGATCGAGACGATGGAGCACAATCCCAATATGACGAGCGTGAAGCTGTCCTTGAGCATCGCTAGAAAATTCACATCGCCGAGCATAATCTCTCCTTGCCTCCGTCGCCGGGGCGGACCCCGGACGAACTAAACCGCCAGCCTACTCGATACCGTCCTCTCCCGGGACGCCGGGCAAATTCGGGGCCTGCGTCTTGGTGGTCCGCGGCCCGGCGCCCTCCGGATTGGCCCGCCGGGCCCCTGGATTCTTGCGCGAAGCCGGCGCCGCGGACTTGGCCGCGGCCGCGGGCTCGGAAGGCTTTGCGCCCTGGCATTGGCGGCGCAGGCCGGCGGCCCGAGCCGAGGCCGAGGCCGCGATATCCTTGCCGGCGTTGCGCGCGAGATCCTCGTAGACGGAGACGGCCCGCGCGCAGTCCTGGGCCTTCTCGTAGGCGTCGCCCAGCTTGATGAGCGCGTCGAGCCGGAAGGGGTTCTGGACGGGACGCAGCTCGCGCAGGCGCTCCCAGGCGTTCATGGCCTCGTCGGGACGGCTCATGGCCAGGTAAAGCTCCGCCATGCGGTAGACCGCCTCGAGCGGCGTGTCCGTCCCGGCCGGGCTGCCGTCCTGTATCTGCTGGAGGGTGGACAAGGCGCTCTCGTAGTCGCGCCGCTCCTTTTGCAGGGCGTATATCTCCCAGAGCGCGGCCTGCGCGTTGGCGTCGGTCTTGCCGACCATGCCGATGTAGCGCTGGTAGGAATACTGGGCCAGATCGGATTTCCCCAGCGCCTTGTAGGCCAGGGCCAGGTTGAACTGGGTCTCCTTGGCGTATTCGAGCTCGGGGAACTCCTCGATGATCCGGGTATAGGCCCGGACCGCCTCGTCGTACTTCTTGAGGGCGTAATAGGAGCTGGCCAGATGGAAGACGGACAGCGGCGTGTCCTCGGATTTGTCGAAGTTCTTGAGCAGCCGATCGTAGGCCGGGATCGCCTCGGCGTAATTGCCCTGGTTGAAATAGCTCTCGCCCAGGAAGAATTGCGCCTTGGCCAGATGCGCGTCGTTCGTGAAGTCCACGCTGAAGCGCTGGAACTCGGCCGCGGCTCCGGCGAAGTCCTTGTCCTCGAAGCAGCGCCGGGCCAGCCGGAACTGCGCCTCGCCCGCCACCGAGCTGCCCAGATTGGCGGTCACGAGCTCGCGCAGATAGGCCTTGTAGTCGACCCGCCGGGACCGGTCGAAAACCGCCTCCAGCAAATCCAGGGCGTCGACCGCCTCGGGGGCCTTGGGGAACTTCGCCACCAGCTCCTTGACCTGCTTTATGGTGCCGTCGTCGTCCTTGCCGTTGAAGGCGGACTGGGCGATGCGCAGATAGGCCATGGGCAGCTGGGGGCTGTCCGGATAGGCCGCGATGATGTCCCGATAGGCCGCGATGGACTCGCCGTATTTCTGGGCCCGGAACAAGGTGTCCGCGATCTGGTACGCCGCCACGGCCGTCTCCTTGGCCTGCGGATACTGGCTCTGCAGCCGGCGCCAGCTCTCGATGGCCTGGGTGTAGTAGCGCTGGTGGTAGAGGCTCATGCCCGCGCGATACAAGGCCCCGGGCGCCTGCGGGGCCTTGGCGTTGTTCTCGACGAACTTGCTGTAGAGCTGGTAGGCGTCCTCGTAGGATTTCTGGTTGTAGAGGCTCTCGGCGATGCCCAGCTCGTTGAGTCCGGAGAAGCTGAACGTGGAGGTGACCGCCGAAAGCATGGCCTTGAGCTTCTGGCGCTCCTCCAGGGCCCGGGCGTCCTCGCCCTTGTAGGAATAGGCCCAGGCCAGGCCGTCCTGGGCGTAGAACGCCGCCGGCTCGTCGGGATAGACCTTCAGGATCATCTCGTAGATGACCTTGGCCTCGTCCACCTGGTTGAGGGCCAGGTAGGCCTCCGCCGCGTAAAGGTAGCTCATGCTGCGCCACTTGGACTTCGACGGCGGCAGATGCCGGAATATGAATTGATAGGAGGTCAAGATCGAGTTGAAGGCCTTCTGGTTGAACTGGTTCTGCAGGATGCTGAAGAGCGCCTGCTCGGCGATGTCCGAGGACGGCGCCAGGTCGATGATGCGCTGGAAGGCCGCCACCGCCTCCTGATAGCGCTTGAGCTTGATGAGGGCGTTGCCCATGATCAGATAAACGTTCTTGGCCAGGGCGTTGGTGGGATAAAGGGCCAGGAAGTTGTTCGCGGTCTGCACGGCCTGGGTGTAGTCCCCCACCTGCAAGCCGGTCCAGGCCAGCTTGTAGTGCGCCAAGGGGGATATCTTGATGGTCTCCGGATACTGGGTGATGACCTTGGTGTAGGCGAACATCGCCTCGCGCACCTGGCCCGCGACCAGGTAGGATTCCGCGATGAAATATTGGGCGAGCGGGGCGAAGAAGTCCTTGGGATAGCGGTCCAGCACGGACTGGAAGTTGGCCCGGGCCTGGACGAAATCCTTCTGCTGGAAGAAGGACGAGCCGATCCGGAACATCGCGGAGACGCGCAGCGGGCTTTCGGGGTAAAGGGAGAGGAACTTCTGGTACTTGGAGATGGCGCCCTCGTAGTCCTCGGCCAGGAAGAAGGAGTCGCCTATGAAGAACTGCGCCTCCTCCTTGAGCTCGGAGTCGGGGTAGTCCCGGATGAGGTTCTCGAAGGCGGCCGCGGCGAGGTAGGCCCGCTTCGAAAGCAGGTAGGTCTTGCCCAGGTAATACTGGGCGTCCGCGGTCTTGACCTGCTTGAGCGTGGATTCAGCCGCGGAATAGTCGCCCTTGTGCAGGGAAACGATGCCCTTGGCGTAGAGGACCATCGGCTCCCGGAGGAACACCGGATAGGTCTCGCCGAGCAGGAAGATGTTGGCCTCGGCGCGGGAGAACTGCTCCAAGGCCAAATCGGCGTAGATGATGCCCAGCAGCGCCTCCGGCACGATGTAGGACTTGCTGTGCCGGCGCTCGACCTCGCGAAAATCCTCGGAGGCCCGGTTCCAGTCCTTCTCGTCGTAGGCGACCTCTCCGAGCCGGTACTGCGCCGACGGCGCCAGGCCCGACTTGCGGTCGTCGGCGACCTGCAGGAAGGCCTTGCGGGCATTCTCCAGGGCGGCGGCGGCCGCGGGATTCTTGGGCGCCAGCAGGCGCGCCGTGGAGTTCTTCTTCGAGGCGGCCTCGGCCTTCAGGATGGAGAGGGCGTGCTCGAGATAGGCCTCCCCGGCCATGAAATAGGCGTCGGCCGCGCGCGCGCTCGACGGGAACTGGGCAATGAAATTCTCGAAAGCCTGCACCACGGCCATCTTGTCGCGGCCCGTCTCCTGGTACATCTGCGCCGCGGCGGCGAAGGCCTCCTCCTCGGCGGCCGTCTGGCCGTCGGGACGCCTGGCGTCGGCCGACGCCAGCGGCGCCAGGGCCAGGGCCAGGCTCAGGAGCAGGAATTTTGGTTCGGTTAGCATTCGGGCACCGCCTGTATCAACGCGAGTTCCGTCGGCCTCGTCAAAAAAATGGTGCCCAGTATAGGATTTGAACCTATGACCTTTCCCATGTCAAGGGAACGCGCTACCGCTGCGCCAACTGGGCACGAAATCGGACGCAAAGACGATATCAAAAAGCCCCGGCTCATTCAAGATTCTCCGGGACTTATGATATATATTTTATAGTCCCGTTCAACGGCGGCCGGCCGGCCGCCGGCGGCCGTGCCGGGCGGTGATTACGGAGCGCATGCCGCCGCGAGTCGTGAAGGAGCCGACGAGCTCCGCCCAGACCGGCCGCACGGCCTTGACCACGTCCTCGAGCACGCGGTTGACGGCGTTCTCGTAGAAGATGCCCATGTTCCGGTAGCCCAGCAGGTAGTATTTGAAGGATTTCAGCTCCAGGCAAAGCCGCGCCGGCTCGTAGCAGAGCACGAGCGCGCCGAAGTCGGGCAGCTTGGTCTTGGGGCAGACGGACGTGAACTCGGAGCTCTCGATGCGGATCTCGTAGCCGCGGTGCTGATTGGGCCAGGTCTCGATGGGCGGCAGGGGCGCGTCGGCCCCGGAGAGGGCGAGCTCGGGGCGGTAACCGTAGACGAGCGGCTTCTTCATATCTTCCTCCCGCGCAAACGCAAGGAATTGAGGGCCACGGAAATAGACGACAGGGCCATGGCGCCGCCGGCGAAGGCCGGGTTGATCAGCACGCCGAAGGCGGGGTAGAGCGCCCCGGCCGCCACCGGCACGAGCGCCAGGTTGTAGGCGAAGGCCCAGAACAGATTCTCCCAGATCACCCGCCGGATCTTCTGGCTCAGGCGGATGGCCGCGGCCAGGGACGCCAGGTCGGGGCTGATCAGGGTCATGTCCGCGGCCTCGGTGGCGATGTCGGTCCCGGAAGCCAGCGAAATCCCGATGTCGGCGGCGGAAAGGGCGGGCGCGTCGTTGAAGCCTTCCCCGACCATGGCCACGCGCTTGCCCTCCGTCTGGAGGCGCAGGACCGTCTTAACCTTGTCCTCGGGCAGCACCTCCGCGAAGACCGTCCCGATGCCGACGGCCTCGGCGACCCGCCAGGCCGCGGCGTTGCGGTCCCCCGAAACCAGGTAGACGTCCAGGCCCATGGCCTTGAGGGCGGCCACGGCGGCCGGCGCCGTGGGGCGCACGGCGTCGGCCAGCAGGAAGGCTCCGACGAATCTGCCGTCGATCGCCAAGCCCAGGACCGAACCGGCCTCCTGGAAGCGCGCGGCGCTCTCGGCTCCGATGACGGTCCCGTTCTCCTTGAGCCACGCCAGGCTGCCGGCCCGCACCGTCCGTCCCGCGCTGCTCACCAGCACGCCCCGCCCGGGGAAGGCCTCGAAGGAATCCACCTTCGCGGCGGCCGCCCCGAGCGAGCCGGCGTACGCCACCACCGCGGCGGCGAAGGGATGCTCGGAGCGCTGCTCGGCCGCCAGCGCGTAGGTCAGCAGCTCGTCGCGGCTGCCCTCGGCCAGGACGGTGTCCACCACGCGGGGCCGGCCTTCCGTCAGGGTGCCGGTCTTGTCGAAAAGCACCACGTCCAGGCGCCCGACGTCCTCCAGCACGTCGGCATTGCGGATGAACACGCCCATCTGGGCCGCGCGCCCCACGCCCGCGACTATGGCCAAGGGCGTGGCCAGGCCCAGGGCGCAGGGGCAGGCGACGGCGAAAACGGAGACCAGGCTGGTGAGGGCGAAGACCGTCCGGGGCTCGGGGCCGTAGAGCGCCCAGAGCAGGGCGGCGGCCACGGCGAAGAGCACGACCAGGGGGATGAACACCGCCGCGACCTTGTCCACGAAGCGCTGGACGCGCGGCTTGGTGGCCTGGCTCGCCCGGACCGCCTCGACAATGCGGGCCAGCGCGGACTCCGAGCCGGGCTTGGCCACGCGAATCTCCAGGGAGCCCGTCTTGTTCATGGTGCCGCCCCACACCGACGAGCCCGGCGCCTTCTCCACGGGCAGGCTTTCCCCCGTGAGCAGGGATTC
>JAQUMZ010000036.1 GCA_028717865.1 Elusimicrobiota bacterium
GGTTGAACTCGATGCCCAGCGCGAAGAGCAGGAATATGACGCCGATATCCGCCAGAGCTTCCAGGCTGCGGATATCGGCGACCAGCGGCATCGGCGGGGTATGAGGGCCGATGATGAGCCCCGCGATCAGATAGCCGATGATCGGCGGCTGGCGCAAGCGCCTGAACAATAGGATGATAACGGCGGCGATGGACAAGACCACCGTCAAGTCCTGAAGGAATTGGACGGAATTCATCTCTCCCATTCTAAGATTTTTCGGTTCGAACGGGGAATTTTCCATCTAGCGTTCTTATCGAGAGATTCATCCAAGGAATGGGGTATTATCACCAACAAATAGGGTAATATCGACTTGACATCACCTGTTTGTCTGGTAATACAGCCGATCGCCACGTTCCGGCTTGGCTTTTCGTTGGGGGATATGTATGGACAAGATCAAGGTCGGCACTAAGACCATCAGCTACCCTATGCCGTGTTCACTCCTCGGCACGAAGGTGGAGGGTAAGGTGAACTTCCTGACCGTGGCCTTTTTTAGCATGGTCGGCATCAAACAACCCCATATCATGGCGGCCCTTGCAAAGAGCCACTATTCGAACCCCGGCATCAAGGAGACCGGCGCCTTCAGTATCAACATCCCCAGTGCCTCGATGGCGGAGGCAACCGATTACTGCGGGATGGTGTCCGGCAGGACGTTCGACAAGTCAAATGTGTTCGAGGTCTTCTATGGGGAGGAAAGCGGAACTCCCATGATCGTGGAGTGTCCGTATAACCTCGAGTGCAAGTTGGTGCAGACCGTCGACCTCCCGGCTGATGAACTGTTCATCGGAGAGATCGTTGCCGCTTACACGGACAATCGATACCTCACCAACGGCGTGCCGGACATGGCGAAGATCGACCCTTTCGTCCTTTCCATGCCGGAGATGACGTATCTGAGACTGGGCTCTCCTATCGGACGCGCCTGGGCGATGGGCAAGTCGCGGATCAAGAAGATTTAGGACAGCCAGCGGATCAGCTCGCGCATTTCTGGCCCGCCAAAGAAAGAACCGAAGGCGTTCGTCGCGCCTCCGGTTCTGCTATTCAGTCTGGTCCGCGAAGGTGGCGGGGACAAGCAGAGCCCGATGCCCCTGCCACGGACACGCGCCTCGTCTTGCCCGCCGCCTACCCACTGAGGCCAGTCGGCGGCCAAGGGTCCGTCCTGGGCCCAAATTGGCGCGATTTCGGAGGCTCAGGCTCGACCACCGCGGCCAAGCGGCCGGTTTTGCCCCTTGCTCCGGTCATCGACGTCCTGCTTCTGGAGGGCGGTCGGACAATGAAGGGGCTGGTGCGGGAGGTCCAGCGGCGCGCGAGCGCGGCCTGCAGAGGCAAGAACGTGAAGGCCGGCGTTCGGGCGTGGATCTACTGGCTGCAGAAGCGCGGGATGATGCTGTGCAGGGATGCCCAGGGCCATCTTCACGCTCGATAGGCATAAAGAAAAAGGTGCTCGTTTTTCTTGCAGAATACTTCCTGATACTCAGGTATGACCGGCGTGGCGCAAGACCCGGCGGACCGAGCTGCAGACATCTTCGAACTCGGGCAAGGAGGTTCCTGGCTGGCCTTGCTTTTGACCCCTTGGAAAAATTGCTTTTGACCCCCTTTAAAGATTGCTTTTAATCCCCTATAATTATATCGCCATGGGGTACAAAAAGCGCATCATCGAGGACCAGCTCGCCCGGAGCCTCTCGTCCGTGGGAGCCGTGGTCATCGAAGGCCCCAAGGCCTGCGGCAAGACCGCCACGGCTCGACGAGTGGCGGCCAGCGAGGTGCTTTTGGATGTGGATGCCGCCGCCCGGCAAGCCATTGCCGTCGATCCAGCGCTTGTCCTTAACGGGAAAACTCCGAGGCTTATTGATGAATGGCAGACGGAACCAGACATCTGGAACCACATTCGTCGAGCGGTGGATGACCGCGGCGCTCCGGGTCAATTCATCCTCACCGGCTCGGCCGTTCCAGCCGACGACATCACGCGCCACAGCGGGGCCGGGAGGCTCACGCGCGTCAGAATGCGTCCCATGTCGCTGTTCGAAAGCGGCCACTCGAGCGGAAAAATCTCGCTCCAGGGCTTGCTGGACGGCCGGTCCGTCCGCTCCGCGGATTCGGGACTCGCGCTTGCGGATATCATCGAAAGGATCGTCTGCGGAGGGTGGCCGGGGTTGCTCAGCCGACACCCTTCGGACTGCATGAAGGCCGTCCGGGCTTACTTGGATGAGATCCGCCGCGTGGATATCGGCCGTCTGGGCAAGCGGCGTAGGAATCCCGATAAAGTAGGCCGCTTTCTCCATTCCTTGGCCCGCAACCAAGCGACCTATGCCTCGGGGGCAACCCTCGCGGCTGATGTCGGCGAGGATGATGAGCCCTTGAAGAAGGAAACGGCCCAAGAATATTTGGACGCGCTGGAAAGGCTCATGATCACGGAAGACCTTCCGCCCTGGGCTCCTCACTTGCGGTCAAAGTCCAGAGTCAGGGGTCTCCACAAGCGCTTGTTCACGGACCCCTCCCTGGCCGTCGCCGCGCTGAAGGCATCGCCTGAAGGCCTGAGGAACGACTTCCAGCTTCTCGGCTTCCTTTTCGAAGGATTGGCCCTGCGCGACCTGCGGGTCTATGCCCAAGCCAATGATGCTCATGTGCTCCAATACCGGGATAACACCGGGATGGAAGTGGACGCTATCGTAGAAACCGGCGATGGCCGTTGGATGGCTTTTGAGATCAAGTTAGGCGCGGGCAAGGCGGTGGAAGAGGCCGCTGCCGGTCTGCTCAAGTTCGCCAAGAAGGTGGACACCTCCAAGCTCGGCAAGCCGAAAGCCCTCGCGGTGATCGTCGGTTCAGGCTACGGCTATATGCGCCCGGATGGCGTTGCGGTAATTCCTATCGGCGCCTTAGGCGCGTAAAGCCGGGCCAGACCGCGATGTGAAAGATAGGACTTCCCGGATTGAATTCAGGATTCCAGCAGCGTGCGGCAGACGTCCGCTGTCGCGCGCGGGCGGTCGATCATCATGACATGGCCTGCTTTTGGAATGACGGCCACTTGCCGACGGTCGCCGAGCAAGCGATTGTATGTGCCTGTGGAAACTCGCAGCGTCTCTTCGCCGAAGACATAAACACTGCGGTCGCGCCAGTCCCGATAGTCTATGTACAAGCCGCTCGAGACCTTGACCAGATCGGCAGCGGCGTCGTAAAAGACGTCCGCCGTCGTCCTTTCCAGGTCCTCCATCCAGTTGCGCGAGGGGGGACTTCCTTCCTCGGCGAGCTTCCGTATGTCCCGTTTTAGGGCCTCGAATCCCGACGCGCGGAACCGCTCCCTACCTTGCTCGCGGACCTTCCTTGAATACGTACAGTCCTCCGGTTGTAGGTTCCCCTCGAGATTCGCGAAAGATGTGATGCCTAGGCTCGGCGCAAGTCGGCGGATCTCGATGGCGACGGCGCCGCCCATGGAGTGTCCGATGAGGTGGACCCGGCGCGTTCTGGCCGGGTCTCGCTCGGCGATAATCTCAAGCGTCTGCTTGGCGAAGGCCCGGATCGACGCGCGGCCTATCGAGCCGGGCAGCGCCGTCCCGCCGAATCCCCAGAAATCCGGCGCGACGAAATCGAATCTGTTCCGCAAGTCCTGAAGCTCCTCGATGAGAGGGCCAAAGGACCGGCTGCTGGCTCCCAATCCATGCAATAGAACGACGAGAGATCGAGCCATCAAGCCTGAGTCTACCAAAAGAATCTTTAGGATTGGCTTTGCACTGCCTCAGCCGAACGATTTGCTCATGCGCCTGAGCAAAAGAAAAACCGGAGGCGCTTTGCGGCGCCTCCGGTTCTATCTTTCGTTTAGACCGCCTAAAACGGTGGCGGGGTCGACGGGATTTGAACCCGCGGTCTCCGCCTTGACAGGGCGGCGTGTTAAACCAGGCTACACCACGACCCCAAAAGTCGCGGACCGTTACTATACAAAATTTCGTCCCCGCCTAGGAACAGCTCAACGCCGCGCGGCGGCCTCCAGGAGCAGGAAGGCCGGATAGATCAAGTTCGTCCTCATCGCAGCCGGGACCCTGGCGCGCCGGGCCTTCCCCTGCCATACTCACTAACGGATGAACGCCCGCGCAGCCAATCGCTCCTATGTCCGGAAAGCCTACCGCACCGGCCTCCACGGCTGGAGCCGCGACCCCTCGCCTTTCGTCCTGCGCGCCCTCGAGCGCATCCGCCCCGGAAAACTCCTCGACCTCGGCTGCGGCGAAGGCCGCCATTCCATAGTCGCGGCCAAGCTCGGCTTCCAGGTTGTCGCCGTGGACGCCGAGCCCCTGGCCTTGGCCCGCGCGCGCAAAAACGCCCGCGGCCTGCGCGTGAAATTCCTGCGCGCCGACGCCTTGGCCCTGCCCTTCGGCCCCGGCGAATTCGATGCCGTCATCGATTGGGGCTGCCTGCACCATCAGAAAAAATCCGACTGGCCGCGCTACCTCGCCGGCTTGCTCAAGCTCCTCAAGCCCGACGGCTACTGCGTGCTGGAAGTCTTCAGCCCCGGCTTCCGGCTTTTTCGCGGCGCCCGCCGGTCGTGGCACGTCGCGGCCGGAGCTTATCGCCGGTGTTTCACCCGCCGGGACCTGCGCGGCCTCTTTCAGCGCCGGTTCGAATTCATCCGGCTGGAGGAGGACAAGGAAGGCGGCTTCTGGCGGGTCCTCCTGCGCAGAAAACGTGGGCCGTGAGGGATTCGAACCCCCGACATGCCGCGTGTAAGGCGGCCACTCTACCGCTGAGTTAACGGCCCCAAAACGAATTTTATCATACCGGCGGCGGGAAAAGGCCCCCTAGCACAAGAGTCAACTCGTCTATGCCGCCGGTCTTGGACACAAAATGGTCCGGCGGACAGCCGGCCAGCATCGCGGGCAGGGCTCCGGCGACGGCCGTCAAAATGACCACCGGAACCTCGGCGAACTCGGGTTTGGCCTTGATGCGCCGGCAAAGCTCGGCTCCCGTCATGTCGCCCAGGTCGTGATCGAGCACGAAAACGTCCGGCCGCTGCCGGCAGGCCAGGGGTAGCACCCCGGCTCCGTTTTCGCATAAAACCACCCGGAAACCAGCCTTTTGCAGGGAAAATTCGATCAAACGGCGCCATTCCGCGTCGTCGTCCGCGGCCAAAACCAGTGGAGCATCGGGCATACCCGGACTATTATGCCATTTGGCGCGGAAAAGTGTGGTATAATTATTTCAGGCCCAACCGCTCGTTCGGGGTCAAGGACCTGAAAAATACGTATAAGTCAAGGAGAAGTTCTGACATGCCTACAGGAAAAGTGAAGTGGTTTAACGACCAAAAGGGTTACGGGTTCATCACGCCGGACGATGGCTCCAAAGATCTCTTCGTGCATCACACGGCGATCTTGGGGGAGGGTTTCAAGACTCTGGCCGAAAATCAGGCCGTTGAGTTCGAAGTCCAGGAGTCCGAGAAGGGCCCCCGCGCCGCGAACGTAAAGAAACTCTAAGCCGAAAGGTCCTAAACCGACAGGAAGCCCGCCGCGAGGCGGGCTTCTTTTTTAGGGCTGGTAGGCGATGTCGCCCACGAGGTAGCGGGCGCCGAGGTCGACTTTCTTGGCCGCGCGGCGCAAGGCGCGGCTCAGGGACGAGACGGGCAGGGTCTGGTCGATGCGCACGGTCAGGGTCATGGATTCGGCTTCGAAATCCACGGCGGCCGATTCGACCTGGGGCAGGCGGGCGACCTCGCGCTCGATGGCCAGGGCGCAGGTGGTGGTCAGCATCCCTTCGACCTTGACGGCGTAGCGGCCGGAGGGAAGCTCCGAATAAATCCCGGGCGCCCCCAGGAGAACGGCGGTGAAAATCAGCGGCAAGAGGCGCATGGTCAGAAGTTAGCATATTCTTCCGTCATTATTGTAAACTCATCGCGTGAGCGTTTCTTTGGGCGTCGGCTTGGCGGTTTTCGTCTGCGCCGCGGCGCCGGCGGCGCTGGCCTGGAGCGGCCGCCCCGGGGCGGCCCTGGCCGCGGCCGCGGCGGCCGCCGTCGCGGCCGCCTGCGCGGCGCGGCGCTGGCTGTCGCGGCCGCTGGAGGAGTTCGGGCGGGGCCTCAAACGCTGGGGCTATGGCGATTTCGACGTGCCCGTCGCAACGGGCCGCCTGGCGGCCTGGCCTCGGCTGGCGCGGGACTTCGGCCAGGCCCAGGCGATGGCCGTCCGCGCCCTCGACGACGGCCGCCGCGAATTGGAGCGCGAGCGGGTCAAACTCGAGACCGTCATGGGCAGCGTGCCCGAGGGGCTGGTCGTGCTCAATTTGCGCGGGGATATCCTCTATCTCAACCAGGCCGCGGTCGAGATCCTGGACCTGCGGGCCGAGGAGGTCCGGCCCGCCGCGAGCGGCATCTTCGAGGTCTCGCAGCCGGACCGGCACCGTCTGCGGGTCCAGCAGATACTCAAGAATCACACCATGCGCGACACGGTGGAGTTCGGAGCCGGCCGGTTCTACCGCACCGCGGTGAACATGTTCTCCCTGCCGGGCCAGGCCGAGTTCGGCGTCCTGCTGGCCATGCGCGATATCACGGACGAGCGCCAGCTCGACGCCCTGAAGGAGGAATTCTTCCAGCACGCGGCCCACGATCTGCGGGCTCCGATATTCGCGATGCAGGGCTACCTGCGCCTGCTGGAGAAATCCTTCGCGCCCAACGAGCGCCAGCAGGGCTACTTCTGCGCCGTATCCAAATCCTGCGAGAAGCTGATGCTCTATATCGGCGACACCCTCGATTCGGCCCGCATCGAGACCGGGCATATCCGCATGACGGTCAGCGCCTGGGATCCGGCGGCCCTGATCGGCCGTGCGACGGAGCTGTTCGGGCCGCTGGCCCGGGAAAAGGGCGTGGCGCTCGAGTTCAAGCCCGCGCCCGACGCTCCCGTGAAGATCGTGGCCGACGAGCGGCTCATGGAGCGGGTGCTGTCCAACCTGCTGTCCAATGCGATAAAGTTCACGCCGCGCCAGGGGCGCATCACGGTGGCCCTGGGCCGCGCGGGCGCCGACCAGGCCGAGTTCTCGGTCTCGGATACCGGACCCGGCATTCCGCCGGAGCAGAAGACGCGGATTTTCGAGAAGTTCCGGCAGACGGGGGAGGGGGCCGCCCGGGGCGGTTTCGGCCTGGGTCTGACCATCTGCCTCAAGATCGTCCAGCTGCACGGGGGCTCGATGTGGGTCGTTTCGGAGCCCGGGCAGGGCAGCCAGTTCGTGTTTCGGATGCCGATCGGCGAGGGTTGACAGGCCAAATGCCATCAGTTACACTTGACGGACCCATGGCCGGGGCCCGGGAATGAAGAAGTCCGCAGCGTTGGACGCCGTCGTAGGGTTGGCGCTCACCCTCGTCGTGCTCGCGGCCTATCTCGCGGGCCTGCCCCTGCTCGAATCCGCGGAGCTCAAGCTCTACGACATGCGCTCCAAGCTCCGGCAGAACCTGGCCGCCTCCGACGATATCGTGCTCGTCGCCATAGACGACGCCTCCATCGCCGGCATCGGCCGCTGGCCCTGGCCGCGCTCCCGCTTGGCCGCCATGGTCGACCGCCTGGCCGGCGCGGGGGCCAAGGTGGTCGGCCTGGACGTCCTGCTTTCGGAGCCCGAGTACAATCCCGGCTTGGCCGAGATCCGCCGCCTGCAGGAGCGCTACCATGGCCTCGTCTCGGCGAAGTCCGTGGCCGACCGGAAAAACGTGTTCGGCGTCGAGTTCTCCTCGGCCATCGTGGAACTGGATTCGGATTCCCGGCTGGAGGCCTCGCTGCGCGGTGCCGGCAACGTGGTCCTGCCCATGTTCTTCGCGCAGGGCGGCAAGCTGGGGGCCGAGCCCGAGGAGCTCCCGGCCTCGATCTCGAGCTTCACGATCTCCTATGAGCTGGTTTCCGGCGCCGCCGAACTGCCGAGTCCGGACGGCGTCAAGGCCGCCTATCCGATCCTGCGCTTCGCCTCGGCCTGCGCCTCCAGCGGGCACATCTCCGTGTTCCAGGACTTCGACGGCGTCCTGCGCCGCGAGGCGCCGGTGCTGCGCTACGGGGATGCTTATTTCCCTTCCTACGCGATCGCCCTGGCCCTGGCCTACAGCGGGCTGGGCGCCCAGGACGCCGTGTTCGTGCCCGGCCGCGAACTGCGCGTCGGCAAGACCTCCATCCCGCTCGACGAGTCCAGCCGGATGCTCATCACCTACAACGGGCCGGAACAGACCTTCCAGTCATTCTCCTTCCAGGACGTGATGAACGACAAGGTCTCGCCGGAGGCCTTCAAGGACAAGATCGTCATCGTGGGTCCGACGGCCTTGGGCGTGGCCACGCTCTTCAACACCCCCCTGGCCAACAATTTCCCTCCCATCGAGATGACCGCCAACGTCATAGAGAACGTCCTGCGCCGGAAGTTCCTGGTGCGGCCCGCCTGGGCTCAGCGCTGCGAGCTGGCCTTGCTGCTGGTCGTGGGCCTGTTCGCGATGTTTTTGCTGCCCCGGCTGCGGGCCCTGCCGGGGCTCGTCATCAGCCTGGCCCTGCTGGTCGGCATGACCGGGGCCGGCACCTATCTCTTCGTCAACGGGGACTGGATCAAGCTGGCCTACCCGTCGGCCCTGCTGGCGCTGGCCTATCTGGTGGTCATCTCCAAGCGCTTCTTCGTCACCGAGAAGGGCAAGGAACTGGTGGAGGCCTCCGCCATCGAGACCAACAAGATGCTGGGCCTTTCCTTCCAGGGGCAAGGGATGCTCGACATGGCCTTTGAGAAGTTCCGGCTCTGCCCGTTGGACGACAACATGAAGGAGACCCTCTACAACCTCGCCTTGGACTTCGAGCGCAAGCGGCAGTTCGCCAAGGCCGCGGCCGTGCTCGGGCATATAGAGGCCAAGGAGCCGAAATACAAGGACGTCGCGGAGAAGATACAGCGGCTCAAGGCCGCCAGCGAGGGCGCCGTTTTCGGGAGCATCGGCGGCGCCAAGAAGGAGGGCACGGTAGTCCTCGCCGGGGGCTCGACCAAGCCTACGCTGGGCCGCTACGAGATCGAGAAGGAGCTGGGGCGGGGCGCCATGGGCATAGTTTATCTGGGGCGCGACCCCAAGATCAACCGCCAGGTGGCCATCAAGACCATGGCCCTGGAGGAAGGCGGCGACGCCGCGGCGGCCAAGCAGGTCAAGGAACGCTTCTTCCGCGAGGCCGAGTCCGCCGGGACGCTCAATCACCCCGGCATCGTGCGCATATTCGACGCGGGCGAGGAGCAGGACGTGGCCTATATCGCCATGGAGCTGCTCGACGGGCAGGATTTCACGCGTTTCACCGTCAAGGAGGGCCTGCGGCCCATCCCGCGGGTCCTGGACTACGTCGCCGCCGTGGCCGACGCCCTGGACTACGCTCACGCCCAGGGCATCGTGCATCGCGACATCAAGCCCGCCAACCTGATGCTGCTCAAGGACGGCACCGTGCGCGTCGCGGATTTCGGCATCGCGCGCATCGCCGCCTCGTCCAAGACCGCGACGGGGACGGTGCTGGGAACCCCTTCCTATATGAGCCCCGAGCAGGTCGCGGGCAAGAAGGTCGACGGGCGCTCGGATCTGTTCTCCTTGAGCGTGGCCCTTTACGAGATGCTGACCGGCGAAAAGCCCTTCAAGGGCGGCGAGGGCATCGGAACCCTGCTTTTCCAGATCGCCAACGATCCCCATCCGGATCCCCGGACCCTGCGGCCGGATTTGCCCGCGGCGCTCGCGGCGATCCTGGACAAGGGGCTGGCCAAGGATCCGGAGCGGCGCTACGGCCGGGGGGCGGAGTTCGCGGCCGAGCTGCGCGCCGCCCGGGCGGCCTTGGCGGCGGGCGCGACGAGCCCCACGCTGGAGCTCCAGCCGCCGGCCGCCGTCTTGCCCGCCGCCCGTCCCGAGGCCGCCCCGGAGCCGGCCGCGCCGCCTGCGCCGGCTTCCGGTGCTCCGGGGGGCACGATCCGCCTGCCGCCTCCGGGCGGCGCGCCGCCGCAGGCGGCGCCGAATCCTGACGCGACCATGCCGCTGCCGCCGGCGCAGGCGCCGGCGGCCGATCCCGACGCCACCGTGCGCATCGCCCCTGCGGAGAAGCCGTGAAGCCGCGGCTGGCTTGGGAGTTCTGCGGCCGGACCGATCCGGGCTGCGTGCGGAGCAACAACGAGGACAACTTCCTGATTTACGAGGAAGTCGGGCTGCTGGCGGTGGCCGACGGGATGGGCGGGCACAACTCCGGCGAGGTGGCCAGCGGCCTGGCCATCTCCACGATCAAGGATTTCGCGGCGCGCATGCTCGCCGGCGACAAGCAGCTCGTCCCGCAGGCGGGTCCGGCCGGCCTGTCCGCGCGGGGCCGGCAGCTGGCGTACTTCCTGGAGTCCGCCAATACGATCATTTTCGAGAAAGGCCGGGCGTTTCCGAAGGACGCTGGCATGGGCACCACCGTGGTCGCCGTTCTGGTCGACGACCGGACCTTGACCGTGGCGCACGTGGGCGACAGCCGGCTCTACCTTTTCCGCAACGGCGCCCTGACCCAGTTGACCGAGGATCATTCCCTGGTCGGGGATCAGCTACGGCGGGGCCTGATCCCGGCCGAGGCCGCGGCGCAGTCCGTCCTGCAGAACATCCTCACCCGCGCCCTGGGCGCCGAGGCCGGCGTGAAGGTCGACGTGTCCGAGTTCCCGGTGCTGCCGGAGGACGTCGTGCTGCTGGCCACGGACGGCCTGAGCAAGATGGTTCCCGACGAGCAGGTGGCGCGGGTCCTGGGCGCCGAGCCGTTCGTGGGCCGCGCCGCCGAGGTCCTGGTGGAGCTGGCCCGCAAGGCCGGGGGCCTCGACAACGTCACGGTGGTCTGCGGCCGGTTGGGCCGGCGCGAGCGCGGGCCGGGAATTTTAGGCAAGGTGTCGGAGTTCTTCAAGCGCTGATGGCGCGGCCGGGCTTGGGGGGAGGGAGATGCCAAAGCTTCTGCTGAAATTCAACGCGGCGGTCCTCAAGGAGATTGCGTTCGACAAGCCGGCCCTGAGCGTCGGCCGCAAGCCGGACAACGACGTCGTCATCGACAACCCCGCCGTCTCCGGCCACCACTGCCGGCTGTCCCTGCAGGGGGGGACCTATTTCGTGGAGGATCTCGACTCCACCAACGGCACCTACGTCAACGACAAACGCGTCCAGAAGTCCGGCCTGCACCATAACGACGTCGTCGGCGTGGCCAAGCACGCATTGGTCTTCCTGGAGGATGCCGTGCCCCAGCCCGCGGCGCCGCGGGCGCAGGCGTCCCCCGAGACCGACGCCGGCGCGCTCCCGGCTCTCGATGCGCAGGTCGAACCGGCCGCCGCGGCCAAACCGGGCGGCAGGGTGGGCTGGCTGCGCGTGCTCAAGGGCGCGGCGGGCAGCGCCGAGTACGAACTGGCCGAGCTTTCCACCTACATCGGCAAATCCGACCGCGTCCAGATCCCCATCAAGGGTAGCGGCTTGTTTGGCTCGGCGCCCGAGGTCGTCGCCTCCGTGCACCGCAGGGCGGAGGGCTACGTCCTGGTGGCCGTCGTCGACGGTTATCCCGCGGTCAACGGCAAGCCGGTCTCGGGCAGCGTGGTCCTCGCCGAGGGCGACCTCATCGAGTGCGGCGGCACCACCATGCAGTTCGGCTTCAAATAGGGAGGTTCGCGCGCCAGGCGGTATGCGGAACCGAAGGACAGGACACAACCTCGCCCAGTTCCCCGAACTTAATACTATCGGCCCGACCAAGGAATAGTCGGGCCGGCCTCGCGATCCCTGGCGGGATCGCGAGGGGGTTTAACGGCTGCGGCCGCGTCAAAGCCTCCCATCGCGTCCTCCCGCCGTACCAAGGTTCGCGCGCGGTCGTGCGGCGCGCGACCCCGCGCGCGCCCTGTTCC
>JAQUMZ010000037.1 GCA_028717865.1 Elusimicrobiota bacterium
CTTGCGCGTGAGCTCGAAGAACTCGTAGAGGACGGAGACCGGGGCCTGCCAGAGCTGGGCCTCGTTGATCACCCCCTCCTCGGGGTCCTGCCAGACCGGGCGCTTGATCATGGCGTCGAGCGTCTGGTCGACCCAGGCCGGAACCGCAAGCCCCGGATCGCGGTCCTTCTTGAAGTAATGGTAGAAGATCTGGCTGCGGGCCTCGGCGCCCTCGGTCTTGTCCACCAAGAGCTTGACTTCCTTCGGGGAGAAGATCTGGGCGGAGGCGGGGAGGGCGAGGCAGAAGAAAACGGATACGGCCACCCCCAACGGAACCGCCGCCCCCCTCGTATGGGGGCGTCGATTGCGCGGTCGCTGCGCTCCCGCGCTCGTCTTGTTGCGCGGCGCTGGACAGCACGCCGCGCTCAGCTTACGGCGTGCGGGCCGATGCGGTTCCGCCATTCGCGCTGCGCAGCAGCGCGAATCCAGACGGCCCCCCGCGGGGGCCGGCTGTTCCGTCGGGGGACGGAAGCCGTATCGCCTCATGGCCCTGGGCTCCGCGGCGGCGCCGGCGGCGGGCCGCCCGCGGCCCGCTTGCGGCGCGTCTCCTCGCTTTGAAAAGTTTCCTTATTGCAGGCGATGCCCTTGAGCTTGAACTCGTCGAAAAAGCTGGGCAGATAATCCTGCGCCGAGTAATAGCCTACGCTGCGGCCCTGCTCGTCGACCGAGACCTGACGAAAGCGGTAGATGTCGCGGGTCTTGACCATCAGGCCGTCGCGCCCGACGACCTCCGTGATGTAGGTGACGCGGCGCCGGCCGTCGGCGAAGCGCGTGATCTGCACCATCATGTGCACGGCGCTGGCGATCATGTCGATGAGCACCGACATGGGCAGCTCGGTGCCGGACATGAGGCACATGGCCGAGAGGCGCGAGATGGCGTCGGAAGGGGTGTTGGCGTGGATGGTGGCCAGCGAGCCCTCGTGGCCGGTGTTCATGGCCTGCAGCATGTCCAGGGCCTCGCCGCCGCGGCACTCGCCGACGACGATGCGGTCGGGGCGCATGCGCAGGCAGTTGCGCACGAGATCGCGGATGGTGATCTCGCCTTTGCCCTCGATGTTGGGCGGGCGGCTCTCCAGCCGGACCCAGTGCTCCTGCATGAGCTTGAGCTCGGCGGTATCCTCGACGGTGATGATGCGCTCCTCCTCGGGAATGAAGTTGGAAAGCATGTTGAGGAAGGTGGTTTTTCCGGTTCCGGTGCCGCCGGATATGATGACGTTCTTGCGCAGCACCACGCACGCCTTCAGAAAATCTATCATGTCCGGGGAAATGGAGCCGAAGCCGATGAGCTGCTTGTCGGTGAAAGGCTTGGCCGAGAAGCGGCGGATGGTCAGCGTGGGCCCGGAGACGGCCAGCGGCGCGATGATCGCGTTGACGCGGGAGCCGTCCTTGAGCCGCGCGTCGACCAGGGGCACGGACTCGTCGATGCGGCGGCCGATGGGCGCGACGATGCGCTTGATGACCTGGATGACCTGCTCGTCGCTGCGGAAGCGCGTGGGCAGCATGACCAGCTTGCCGGAGCGCTCGATGTAGATCTTGTCGTAGGAGTTGACCATGATCTCGTTGATGGAGGGGTCGCGCATGAGCGCCTGCAGGGGGCCCAGCCCCAGGATCTCGTCTACGAGCTCGAAGGTGAACTGCTCGCGCTGGGCGCGGGAAAGCGGCAGGTTCGACTCTTTCTGGATGAGATTCTCGATGATGCCGGCCACCTTCTTGCGGTTCTCGTCGTTCTGGCCGGAGTCGTCCGAAATGCGGATGCGCTCGGTCTCCATGGCGGCGACCACGAGCTTGTGCATCTTGCCCTTGAGCTCGTCCCAAAATTCCGGCACCTCCGGCGCCGCCGCGCCGGCGGCGCGGCGGGTCTCGGCCCCGGCCGCGGCCGGGGCCGCCGTACCGGCCGCCGCGCGCTGGGGCTTCCAGAGGAAATCCGCGCCCTCGCTGAACTCCTCGGCCGCCATGAAGGTCTCCCAGTGCTTCGGGGTCGGCTTGAGTTCCATGGTCCGGCCCAGGATGACGCGCAGGGACTTGACCCAGTCGCTCTGGAGGTTCTCCACGACGAGGATCTTCTGGGTGTTGGCGTACTCCGGCAGCAGGTCGTCCCAGGGCATGTAGGCCAGGACCCGACGCTGCATGGCGGAGAAGAAGCGGTCCACCTCCTTGGGCGCCAGGGCGCCCGGCAGGTTGGCCTCGTTGATCACGATCTCGAACTTCTCGAGAGGGAAATGCAAAGCCTTGATCTCGTTGAACAGGCTGTAGGTCGCCTCGAAATGCGCCCGCTGCGGCAGGCAGGTCCAGAAGATCAGGTCGGCCAGGTCGAAGGCGAAGACCTGCATGGGGAAGAAGGGGTCCACGTCAATGAAAAGGTCGTAGGACTCGGCCAGGGACCCCAGAATTTTCACGATGATCTGGGGCGACAAGGCCAGGACCTCCTGGCGCTTTCCCGCCAAGGGCAGCAGGCCCACCCCCCACTGCGTGATCGGTATGCGGCCCTTGAGCAGGCGCCCCAGCCCGGTGGGATTGTCTCCGACCAGCTGGACCATGCTGGCCAGGGTGGGCGGATTGACGCCCATGAGATAGCTCATGTCGTTGCGGCAGAGCGGATCCATGTGCACGATGACGACCCGCCGGTTCTGGCTTCCGGCCCAGGCCAGGGCGAGGTTTAGGCACAGAGTGCTCTTGCCGACCCCCTCGCGGGGGCCGGTGAACACGAGGACCCGGCTCGGCTCCTTGGGTGACCGGGTTTCTTGGTCTTCGCCCGCAGGTGTCATAGCTATGTTTCCATCACTTGACCACTTCCATGGTTATGAACAAGAAAAGGGACTTCTGCTCCTCGACCACGCTGGTCGTGGTGAACAGCAAGCCCAAAATCGGGATGCGGCCAAGGAAGGGGACGCGGGTCTTGCTCACGTTCTTGGAGCTCGACTTGAGGCCCCCGATCACCAGGGTCTCGCCGCTCTTGATCTCGACCGAGGTCTGGATCTGGCGCGTCGTGATGGCCGGAACCGAGGTGTTTCCGACCTGCACGGGCTTGGAGAAATCCGGATTGGAGACCTCCAGTTGCATCTCCGCCCGGATGGTGTCCTTCTTGTTGGGATTGATCACCGGCATGATGTTGAGGATCACGCCGTATTTCTTGAACTCCACGCCCACCCCCTGGGCGTTGGTCACCGGGTAGGGGGCTTCCCCGCCCACCACGAAATTGGCCTGGGACTGGGCTTGCACTATGACCTTGGGATTGCTCAGCAGCTGGGCCTTGCCCTCGGTCTCCAGCAGCTTCAGCGAGGTCTGCAGCTGGGTCTGCCGGGCGAAATCCCCGAACTTGAATATGCCGGGAATCTCCTTCTCCGCGAAATTTATGCCGGTCTGGAACGGCCCCCATGAGAATCCTATATCCTTGGACAGGGAGCCCGAAAGCTCCACGATGTCCGCCGAAACGGCGACCAGGGCGTCCTCGGGCTGGCCCCGCGCGGGCGCCGCCCAGGCCGCCCACAGCGCGAGAACGGCCCACCACGCCGCGCCCCGCCCGCGTCTCCGTTGTCTATTCATGTTGTCGAACCGTTGCCGAAACAAGCCGCCGCACGAACTAATCAAAAAGAGAACGCCCTACTTGAACAGCCTCCGGAAGCTCGCCATCTCCATCGGGTGCATCTCCACGTCTCCCAGCCCGCGCACGATCACGCGCGTCTCGCCCTGCTTCTGGGCCAGCGCCAGGTACTGCGCCTCGTTGGGATTGAGGGCCAAGGCGATCATGGCCTTCTCCGAGAACGCCGCGGTCTTGTCCTCCTTCTCCGAGGAGGCCTTAGCCTGCTTGGCGTTCATGCCCTGCCCCAGATTGGTGCCCACCGCCAGCACGAGCACGTTCTGCAGGATCGTGGCGGTCACCTGCTCCTTGCGGTTGTCCGCCATGAGCGCGTCGAAGGTGACCAGGACGTCGACCCGGTCCCCGGGCTTGATCATCGGCTTGAGCTCGGCGTCGATGCCGAGGATGGCGCCGCGATAGCCGGGCGGAATCTTGACGCTGAGGCCCGCCTCGGGCGACAGGGAAATCAAGGACGACTGGGTAAGCTGGTTGCCCTTGGGGACCCGGACGCGCGTGACCAGATTGGCGATCAGCTTGATGTCCGCGGGGGTCTTGACCTCGAAGGCGTCCTGCTCCATGAACTTGCGCGGCACCTGCACCGGCTCGACCATCTCCTCCTTGAGCACGGTGCGCTCGGGTATGTCGGTGCGCGCCACGAGCACCTGCCCGGTCTCGTAGGCCGAGGACAGCGCCCGCTCCTTGCTGGTGAGCACCATCAAATAGAAGATGGCGGCTCCCATCGCCAGGACCATCGGGACTAATATTCCTTTCTTTTCCATGGGGTCAGGCCTCGATCCTTCGGGCTCGGCACGACGGCGTCACGGGAGTATCCGCATCTAGTATCTCAGCGGCTGCTCGATGGGCATGCGCACCGTGGCGGATATCTCGCGGTAGCCGCTGCCCGGCGGCTTGGCCAGCATGAGGTTGCTGATGGGAAACACCAGTTTGATCCGGTTGGTCCCCTTCACGACCAGGTCCCAGTTCATCTGATCGGCCTGCTGGTCCCTCACGGTCTCCTCCTTCCAGCACCTCACGCTCGCGGTACGGATGATCCTCTGCATGAAGTCCGCGAGATCGGCGCAGTCGCCCTTGACGCTGGTCGACACCGACCCCACGCGGGTCATGCCCCCGACGCGGGCCACCTCGTAAGTCGCGTGATTGAGCAGGATCACCTGGAACGCGATGTAGCCCATTTCCATGATGGTGAAGACTATGGCCAGGAAAACGGGGAGGATCAGCAGCATCTCGACGATCACCTGGGCCCTGCGCCTCGCCCGGCCTGGTTTCGACACGCCCCCCCCTTCGAGCCCGCGCGGGCCCGAACTCCTCCCGGACCGCCCTCCGGCCGCCGCGGCCGGCTACTTGCCCATCGCGTCGGCGGCGCCGGAGATCATGGTCTGGATCTTGCCGAACAGATCGGGCATGAAGCGCTTGAGCGCCATCCCCGCCCCCAGGACCACGGCCACCACTACGGTCAGCATCAGCAAATATTCGACCGTATTCTGCCCCTTGCGCGCCCTCAGCCACGTTTGCAGCTCGATCCATTTCTTCGTCAT
The DNA here is from genome assembly GCA_028717865.1 of Elusimicrobiota bacterium. Classification (GTDB taxonomy): domain Bacteria; phylum Elusimicrobiota; class Elusimicrobia; order UBA1565; family UBA9628; genus UBA9628. Next base: position 5,173 of record JAQUMZ010000037.1, read on the forward strand.
GACAGATGTTCTCCTTGGACTTCAGTAATAATGCGTCGCGAGGATCTTCGTCCCCGCCTTTATGAAAAGAGTCCGCAACTGCCTCTGCATGAAACCGTACATCCCCGCGAACACGGTCACCAGCACCAAGGTAGTCAGCAGGTATTCGACCGTCGCCTGGCCTCGCCTCGAATCGCTGATTTTCATGCCGGCATTTGAGTTTAACAGCCGCCCCCGGTCTTGTCAATGTCCTATCCATAAAAAGTCATTAAAATTTAACTTTGAGCGAAATCTGGTCCACGGTGCCCAGCGCCCCGAACGGCACGAAGGCGTAGTCCAGAGCCACCCCGTAGCCGAAGGCGCGGGAGGTGAACAGCCCGAAACCGAAGGTCAGGCTGCTGGTGCGGTCCAGACGCAGGTCCTTGAGCGTGCCGCTGTCGAGGTTCTGGCCCCGATTATCGGCGCTGTAATAGCCGGCCCGGAAGCTGATCTGGCCGACGTCGAGGTACTGCTCCGGCAGTTGGAACTCGCCGCCCAGGCCCACGCGGGACGACGCGTCGGCGGCCTTGCTGACTTCGAGGCTCAGGTCGAAAAAATCGCCCAGGCGCACCGCGGCCCCGCCGCGCGTGATCGCGGCGGCGTTCTCCAGCCCGGAGCCGAAGTTCTGGACCGCGAACCCCAGCGACAGCACGCTGTTGGGCTTGAACAGGGCCCCGACGTCGCCCACGACGTTGTCGTGGACGGAGCCGGCGATGTCCTCGTGGACGACCCTGATGGCCGCGCCCAGGAAAAGCTTCTCGTACCAGAAGGAGCGCGCCGCGCCGACGGAGCCGAAGCCGTCGCGCACCGCGGCGTCGGCCCCGGGCTGCGGGACGCCGTTTTCGTCGCGGACGTCGAACCCGTCCACGCTGAGATAGGCGATATTGCCCCCCCACACCGTGCGCCCCATGGGATGGGCGTAAGCCATGTACAAGGGCGAATCGATGTCCTGCACGTGCCGCAAGTATGAATAGACGGCCTCCCTTTGCTGGGTCGCGGCCAGCCCCGCCGGATTCCAGGTCAGGGCGTCGCAGCCCTCGGACAAGGCCACGTAGGCCTGGCCCAGGGCCATGGCCCGGGCCGAGCCCTGCTGCAGCTTGAGGAACTGGCCGCCCGCCGTGCCCGCATCGGAGGAAACGGCCCAGGCCGCCGCGGGGCCCAACGCCAGCCACGCCGCCGCCGCCAGGACCGTCTGGCCCGATAATTTCATTTGATTAGGAAGCGCTTGACCGTCTGCAGCACGTTCTTGCCGCCCAACGTCTCCTCCACGCGGATGAGCGCGTAATACACCCCGCGGGCCAGGCGCCGACCGCCCTGATTCTTGCGGTCCCAGGCGAAGCCGGTGAGCGGATCATTGAAATAGGTGTTGGCCGCCGTCTCCGGGAACTCCTTGTCCAGCACCAGGTCCCCGTTCATGGTGAAAACCTTGAGCTTGGCCTTGGCCTGGAACGGCGTGAATATGACGAAATGGGCGCTGTCTCCGGAGATGGGATTGGGGTAGATGTAGGTGTTGTTCTCGAAATCCGCGGCGGGATCGAGCGACTCGTTGCGCACCACGGGGATTTCGTCGATGGGCCGGTCCAGGGACAGGGCGGTCGGATTGAGCACGTTGCCGGTCAGGCTGTCGATGGCGTTGATGTCGGTGGAGCCCACGATCTTGAACCTGTAGTTGCCGTCCGTGGCCAGGGAACTGCGCAGGTCGGTGCCGTCCCAGGTCTCGATGATCTCGGTGCGCGCCGGCCGCACGCCCACGATGCGCTTGACCAACGACACTTTCTCGGGCGGCGAGTGATTGCCGTTCGGGTCGAACACCGTGCCGGGCCGGTAGATCTTGAGCGCCACCTTCATGGTCTCGGAAACCTGGTAGAAGAACTGGGCCCCGCCCGAATCGTTGCGCAGCGGCGCCACGGCCACGTCGTATATGCGCAGGGGGTCGTAGGAGATGGTAAGCTGCGCCGTCGACCCCGAGGACAGCTGGGAGGCCACGTCCTCGGCCACCGCGCGCACCAGGTAGAATCCGGAGGGCATGAAATTGCCGCGGTCGTCGCGGCCGTCCCAGACCTCCTCGAGCAGCAGCCCGGCCTCGCGCACCGAACCGTCCACCACCGTGCGCACCACCTGGGGCGAGATCGCGCTGTTGAGGATCTGGATCGTAACCGAGGACTGCCGGGTCAGGGCGTAACTGATGGTGTAGGGATGCAGGGTGATGGTGGTGCTGGAGTTGTAGAGCGCGGGCACGTCGGGATCGACCCGGAAACTGGTGAAGATTATGGAGCCGCGGCCCACCGTGACCGAACCGTATATCTTGTCCGAGGCGAAGAACTTCGGGGTCGTGGTGGATTGCGCCGTCAGGGTGAAGACGTAGTTGCCGTCCGGCACGAACATGCCGTTGGCGTCGCGGCCGTCCCAGTACTCGGTGATGCGCATGCGGCCGGGCCGCATGCCCTTGATGGTGATCAGCGGCGCGACCGGCTGGCCTTGGGAGCTTTCGACCTGCCAGCAGAGCCCGGGGGTGATGCTGTTGCAGGGCGGCCAGGTTCCCGTGCTGTTCTTGATGACCGCCCCCGCGGGATAGATGTTCCAGGCCGTGTTCATGGCCTGGGAGAGCTGGTAGCTCAAGGTGACCGTGTCGGAGGCTCCGGAAAGCAGGGGCGTGCTCATCACGTCCGTGATCCGGAACAGGTCCACGGGGAACTGCGCCGAGACCGTCGAGACCTTCATGGGGCAGAGCGGGTCGGCGGCGGTAAGTTGGGCGATATAGGTGCCCGAGCCCACCCAGAAGCCGGAGTCGTCCACCGCGTCCTCCCAGCGCTCCTGGTTGGCGAAAAGCCCCGGCCGGACCGTGTTCTGGAGCAGGGTCTTGACCAGACGGGTCCCCGTGTTGTCGAAGACCTTCATGTTCACCACGCCCTCGCGGCCCAGGGAATAGCGGAAGACGAAGGGATTGAGCCCCGCGATGGCGGGGCTCGAACCGATGACGGTGGTGCCGGGCGATATCTGGCTGACCCCCACGAAGCCGCGCAGGACCGGCAGCAGGCCCGACTTGGCCTGGCTGGTCCAGATGCGGCGGTCGGCGAGATTGGGAGGATCGCCGTAAGGCTTGCCGTTCTGCGAGGGCAGGGAGGCGTACATGACGAAAACGTAGTTGCCGTCCGTGCACACGACGTTGCCCTGCTCGTCGCGGCCGTCCCAGAAGCTCACCACGGCCAAGCGGCCCTGCTTGACCTCCGAGATGCGCCGTATGGGCGCGACCGCGGCTCCGCCGCAGTCGCTGGCCCGCGGGTTAAGATTCTTGGGCAAGCCGCCGGTGTCGAGCGCGGGGTCGTCGATCCGGTTGAGGGCGTCGCCGCAGAACTGGGTGTCCGGCGGATATATCTCGATGTAGACCGTGGCGGGCTCGGTGAGCATGTAGCTGAGCACCGCCAGCGAGGTCGAGCCGCCCAGCAGCGGCTGGACGCGAATGTCGGTGATCTGCAGGGGGTCGATGCCGAGCTGGCGGGTCGTGGCGAAGGAAAGGTCCCGGCCCCATTGATCCCGGCTGAGGGCCTGCAGCGAGGCCAGGTAGACCCCGGGCGGCATGAGGTCGCCGTTGTCGTGGCGGCCGTTCCAGGCGTCGCCGTTGATCATGGTGCCCGAGGGCGTCCCCTCGCCGGAGCGCGGCAGGCCCGAGACCAGGGACCGGATCACCGGGAAGGGAGGATTGGAGTCGTGTATGCGGATGTACATCGTCGCGTCCTTGGAAAGCCGGTAGGTGATGTTGTAGGGCTCGGCGTAGACGCCCGTGATCTGTCCGACCACGGTCGCCGAGGAGCGCACCAGATGCACGTTGGTCACGTCCACGGATATGGGTTTCTGCTGGACGTAGCAGCCGTCGTTGGGGGGACTAGCGGTGCAGGAGACGAAATCGTTGTCGAGGGTAACTCCCGCCGGGTAGGCCCGTTGAGCCGTGATCGTGATGTTGCCGCTGGCCCCGGTCTGGTTGGTCTTGACCGTCACGCGGAAGCCGTACTGGCCGTTGGTCTTGCCGAACTCGCCTTGCACGTTGGTCGAGCCGTCGAAGAGTATGCAGTAAGGGCCCTTGACGCCGTTGGCGGTGGAGTTCGAGTTGGCGGCCAGTATGCCCGGCGCGTCCATGAAATAGGTGCGCAGCGGCGGAGTCGAGGCCGGGTCGAGGGGATTGGAGCCGTCCTGGAACTTGAAGACCTCGTAGCTGACCTCGTCGAGGGCCACGGATGTGTCGTTGGGATTGTTGTAGCCGATCGCGGCGCAAAGGAACACGTCGTTGTTGCAATAGTTATGATCCGTCGTGCCCCGCGGCGGATTGGCCGGAAAATTGCCGTAGCAATCGTAGCCGCCGTTGATGCCGTTCACGTCCTCCAGGCGTTCGAATTCGATATTCGGCTGGTTGGAGATGACGCCGTGGCTCGGATTCATGGGCTCGACATTCAGACAAAGGAATTGCCCCGGAGCATCCGGGCTGACTTGGCAAAAATCTCCGGCGTTCTTGACCACGAAGGACTGGTCGATGAAGAGCTGGACCTGGTCCTGGGCGAGGGCGGGCGCGCGCGCCAAGGCAAAAACAAAAGCGGCCCCCCAAAAAACCGGGACCGCCCGCGTCCGCAGCCGATGTTTGATCATGGAACGCATCACCTTGGCTCGCACAATTGTGCGCCGAACCCGTTACAGGCCTATTAAGGTCCTGTTAAAAAATTGTAAAGAGCCGGGGCCCGCAGCGCCAGCGCGCCAGCGCGAAGCCCGGCCGTTGGGCCGTGGGACCCAGCAGCACCGAGACCTCGGCGGTGCGCGGCCGCGAGAAGGGGCCCGTGGCGGCCAGGCCCACGACGCCCTCGCCCACGGCGAAATCCGCCGCCGGCGCGAAGGCGCCCTGCGCGAAGTCGAAGGCCAGCACGCGGCGCCCGCGCGAATCGTAAATCCAGAGGCGGGAACCCACCCAGGCCATCGCGGTCGGCACGACGTCGGCGGCCAGGGCGTAGGGCTTGGCGTCGGCCTCGTCGGAGCCGTGGCGGTAGAGCGACTTATTGACCGCGTCGTAGGACCAGAGCGCCTTGCCGTCCCAGGCCAGGGCCGTGGGCGCGGGGCCCGGAGCGGGCTTGGTATAAAGGATGGCGGCCGGGTCGTCGGGCCGATGGCGCACGATGCGGGCCTTGGCGGCGTCGAGGCTGTAGAAAATCTCCCGGCCCGCGGCCAGCGCCAGCGGCCGATAGGGCTCCGCGCGCCCCGGCTCGGAGCCCGGCAGCAGGACCTTCAAGCTGCGCCGCGCCGCGCCCGGCTCGGCCGCGTCGAAAGCCTCGAGCGCGCCGTTCCAGTCCGCGATCCAAAGCAGTTCGCCGTCCCAGGCCATGGCGGTCGGGTTGCCCAGGGGCACGGCCCGGGAGGAAAGGGGCAGCACCGTCCAGGCCGAGCCCAGCCGCCAGAGCGGCCAGGCGGCCGCCGCCAGCAGCAGCGCCGCCGCCGCGGCCCAGGCCAGGACCGGACGCCGCCGGCGCCCCGGCGCGGGGGCTTCCCGGGCGACGACCACCGGCGGCCGGCGCTCGACGTCGGCCAGCCGGCTCATCACCGCGGCCAGCTTCTCGCTGGTCGCCGAGGTGTCGCGCAGGTTGCGCGTGAGCTGCTCGGCGAACTTGACCTGGGCCTGGTCCTTGGCCGAGATGTCGGAGTGCCAGGCCTCGCGCTCCTTGCGCAGGTTTTCCTCCCACGCCGAGAACTCCAGCCGCTGGCCCTCCCAGGCCGCGCGCTCGCGGTCCCACAGCTCGCGCCACTGGGAGCGCTCCTCCTCCCATATCCGGGAGAGTTCCTCGAAGTGCTTCTCGACCTCGGAGATCTTTTGGACGGCCTTGGCCCGCTCGGCCTCGGTCTCCTGGCGGACGCGCCGCTCCTGGAGGAGTTCCGCCAGGGTCTTCTCCAGGGCGGACTTGGCCTCCTGGAGGCTCCCGGACAAGCGCCCCGCCGCGTCGTCGGCGCGCGCGGTCTCCTCCTGCCGCCGGCCGGCCAGCGCCTGCAGTTCCTGCAGATCGAGGAGGTAGCGCTGCTCCTTCTTCTGCCAGCGCCGCTCCTCCTCGCGCCAGCGCGCGCCCTCGGCCGCCGCCGCCTCGCGCGCCGCGTCGAGCAGGGCCTTGAGCTCGCGGCTCTCGTCCTGGCGCGCGCGGCGCTCCTCCTCCAGGGCCTGGCCCGCGGCCTCCAGGCGCGCGCCCGCGTCGAGGACCTCGGTCATCACGCGCTGGTCGTCGGTGCGCAGGCGCGAGCGCAGCGAGGCCGCCTCGGCATCCAGCGCCTCCTGCCGAGCCTTGAGCGCGCGCAGGGCGGCCTCGCGGGCCTCCAGCACCTCGGCCCAGCGCCGCTCCTGGCGGCGGTACTGGCTCTTGAGCATGGCCACCGTCTCCCAAGCCAGCTCGCCCGAGGCCGCCAGCGGCGAGGCGCCCGCGGGGGGGACGTCCTCCAGCGGCACGGTGGCCGACGTCCCGACCTTTTCCCAAAGCCGGGATATCTCCTTGCGCAGCTCGTCCGGGGAGAGATTCTCCACTACGGCCGCAGTGTAG
>JAQUMZ010000038.1 GCA_028717865.1 Elusimicrobiota bacterium
GCCAGGTCCGCGAATTCCAGGAGGGGCTCTCCGCCGGTGAAGGCGATGGTCCGCGCCGGCGCCGGATCCGCGCCCCGGGCTTGCGCCTCGCGGATAAGGCGGACAAACATGTCGGCCGCCCGCGCCATGTCCGAGGCGCGCAGCGAACGGGCCGGGCCGGTGTCCAGTATGCCTCGGGAAGAGCAGTAGCCGCAGCGCATATTGCAGCGGTTCGTGACGTAGATGTCCAGGCTGGGCGGCAGAAGGCGGACCGCGGACGCCTCCCGGGCGGTCGGGTTCATGAGCCCAGGAAGCCGGAGCGCCGCCGGGCCATATCGCGGTGGCTGCGCAGGTAGGCGGCCAAGGCGGGCCGCTTGCGGGCCATGGCCCGCAAGCGCGCGCCCAGCCTGCCCAAACCGGAATGCAACTCTTGAGCGGCCCGCGGGTCGCATGGCGCAGCCCGCCTCGCGCCATGGTCCCAGGCTAGGTTGAGCAGCCCGAGACCCCGGCCCCGCAACGCGGCCCGGACCAGGAATCTTTCCAATTCCCCGAAGCCGCGGGCCAGGCCGTCCAGTTCCGAGTCGCTCCATAGGCTCGATGCGCCCCGCAGCTCCAGCTTTGCCCATTGGAATCCCTGTCGCGCGGCTTGCTCGGCCCGGGCCGCCAGCGCGCCGGCGTCGTCCCGCCCCAACAAGATGAGCGCGTAACCGGCCGCATCCGCGGGGGGGCCGGGCACGCCCAAGAACAGTCCGTGCTCCCGTATGAAACGCCGGCGCGGCTGGTCCAAGTCCGCGGCCGAGCCTTCCAGCAGCACGCGCAGGGTCTTGCCCAAATGCCGGGCCTTGAGCAAGGCGTAGAGCGCCGCGTCTTCGACGACCGCGAAAGCGGCGCATAGGTCCGCGGCCCGCAGGACCAGGGTCTTATCGCGGCCCGGGGAGTAGAGGCAGTAATCTACGGCTTGCCGGGCCCGCGCGGGCTCGTCCGCCCCCCCTGCGCCCAGGTCCAGGACGAGCTCGTCGACTCGCTTCGCCCCCCGGTATCTGGGGTCGTGCGCGAAATCTCCGAAGAGCTTGTCCATTTCCAGCCGTTCCAGTACGCGGTCCGCGCGCGCCAAGCAGCCGGACTCGGCGTCCAGTATTTCCAGGGCTTGATAGCCGCCCGCCACCATGCGGGCCGGGTCCAGGCCCAGGGCGCGGGCGTAATGATAACGGTCGAGGAGGGGATAGAGGCTGAACCCGCGTTTCGACGGCAGGAGGGTTCGGGCCTCGTCCAAGATCTTCTGCAGCTTGTCGCAATCCACGCCGCGACCGGCCGTCCCGATCCGGAGGGCGTCCAGGCCGAGGGTGCAGGCCGCCTGGCAGGGGAAAAATATCCCGTCCGGAGAAAGGACGAGCTCCCAGGTCAGGTGAAATTGCGGGGAGAGGCGCGTGAGGGCTTCGAAAAAGACGTTGGTCGCGCGGGTCTGCGAGGTCCGGGGGAAGCTGAGGTTGTGCGAAAGATAGTGCTTTTTGAGCGCGCCCAACGCGTTCTCAAGCGCCGCCAGCTTGCCCTTGGTCCAGTCTTCAAAAAGGTCGAAATTCAAGGATATCATCCCGAAGCCCAGGCTTTTTAGATAGGCCACGGGCTTGGGCATGGCGGCCATGACCTGCGCGGTCATGGTGGCGCCCGCCTCCATCCGGGCCAGACGGCGGGCGGAGAGCCGGGCGAGATGGCCTACGACCGTGTCGAACACCGAGTCCGGGCGGTCGCGGAATTTTCTCTGCGCGTCGTTGACGGCCCGGGCGCCGTCCAGGCTTACCGCCAAGTGTACGCCTCGGTCGAGCAGCGACTCGGCCTTCTCGTGGTCCAGCAATGTGCCGTTGGTCGCTATCGACACCATCATCCAGGGATAGGCTTTGCGTATATGGTCCGCGGCCCGGCTGACCACGTCGTAAGCCAGCAGGGGCTCTCCGCCCGCGAAGTTTACGGAATAGAGCACGCTTTGCTTCATGGCCAGGCGCTCGCGCAATTCGGGGCTGCAGCCCGGGGCGTACCAGTCCACGGCCCGTATGACGTCTTCCAGGGGCAGGTCTTGCGCCCGGCCCGCCAGGCCCCGGCTGGAGCAGTAGCGGCAGGCCAGGTTGCAGCGGCTGGTGACGAAGATGTCGAGAGTGCTGGGCAGCAGCTCCAGGCGTCTTTTCGCCTCGTCCAGCCGCTTCATGGTCGGCTGGCCCGGGCCTGATCCCAACGCGGATATTTTGACTTCGCCCTGGCGCGGCGGGCCGCCAGGCGCCGCAACCTTTCGTTCTCAACCACCGCGATCCGGCCCGCGGCGCGGTCGCCTTCCAGCAGGGCGGCGGGGTCCACGTCCATGGCCAGGGCGTAGCAATAGCGATTGAGCGCGGGGAAAAGGAAAACGGCGTCCTCCTCGCCGCCGTCCGGCGGGGGGGGCAGATCGTAGATTTTCGCCAATTTTTCAAAATCGAAGCCGGAGGCGATGGCTCCGACCTGGAACCGGTCCGGGTTCAGCGCCCGGGCCGGGACGGCGGGAAAGAAACGCCCGTCCGGAGAGAGAACGACGCCGGAAGAGAGGCCGTCGGCCCGCCGCGCCGCGCGCCGGGGGACGAAAGGTATATCGTATACGCGCGGCCAGCCCGTCGCGATGGAATCCCGGGCTTGCGCCAGGCGCCGCCTTTTGAATGCCGAGCACGCGTTCTGGAATGCGCCGAGCTTGCCTTTGGTCCAGACCTCGCGGTAATCCCAGCTGAAAAATACGCGATGGAAGCCGAGCCGGCATAAATACGCCTCCGACTTCGCGCCGTCCGCCGCGGTTGAATCCGTCAGCGTAACCTCGGCGGCCATCCGGGCGATGTCTTTATCCCGCAGCCGGGCCAGCCTGCCGCGGACCGCTTCAAAAACCGACGCCGGCCGGATTCCAGGGAACCTGCGCTGGCGGTCGTTGACGTCCTTGGACCCGTCCAAGCTGATGGAGACTTCGACTTTGCGCTTGAGCAGGGCGCCGGCCTTGTCGGGATCGAGCCGGGTGCCGTTGGTGCTCATGCGCATTTCCAGCCAACGGTGCGTCTTGCGGATGTGATCCGCGATCCGGAGCACGGCGTCGTATGCCAGCAAGGGCTCGCCCCCCATGAAGCTGACGGCGTAGCGGGTTTTCGGCCGCGCGCCGCAGCGCCGGCGAACCTCCGGGCTTACGTGCGCGGCATACCAGTCCACGGCGCGGATGGCGGTGGCGAGGGGCATGTCGGGGAACTGTCCGAGCCACCCCCAGCTGGAGCAATAGCGGCAGGCCAGATTGCAGCGATCGGTGACGCACAAAATCAATGTGCTCGGCAGCAACTCCAGCCGCCGGGCCGCTTCCCGGACGGGTATCACGGTTCAGCTTCCGGGATAGAAACACCGCGCATACGGTAAATATATCATACCCCTTTTATTATAATACCCGAAAATGAAAATCGGCCTCATCTATCCTCCGGCCCGTTCCCGCGGCAACGAGTGTTTTCTTTTGCCGACCCAGTCCTTGCCCGCGCTGGCCGGCGCCTTGCGCGGCGCCGGGCATGAAGCGGCGATCTTCGACTTCGATTCCAGTTTCTGGCCCCGGCTCCTGGAACCCCGGTCCAAGACCCGCTTCGAAATCCTGGCCGATCCTGATAAGGTGCCTGCATATCTGCGCGGGGAACTCGGCGCCGGCGAAACGCGCCGGCTCGACGTCATCCGAAAAGAACTGGCATGCCGGCCGTCCTTGCGGCGCTGCGATCTATATGGGATATCCCTTAATGATCTGACCGTAAACAACCTGTTCCTGCTCAACGCCGCCGCGCTCATCGCCCGGGAAATAAAGGACCGGTTTCCGGCGGCCCCGGTAGTCGCCGGCGGCGAGATAGTGTCCCGGGCGGAGTACCGCGAAATACTCGCCCGGTACCCGGTTTTCGATCATGCGATATGGGCCGCCTACGGCGAAGAGCCGTTCTTGAGGCTGATAAGACGCTTGAACGGGGAGAATGTCGGTCTGCTTCAAACCTGGCTCCGGGTCGGGCCGGACATACAAGAACACGCGGCCGCGCAACCCCGGCCGGCCTGCCCCCCCTCCGACTACGCCGGCTATCCGCTGGCCAATTACCGGGTTACGCCGGAGGCCCTGTGCGCCAGGTACGCCGCCGCCCCCCGCCTGCTGCGATCCCTGACGGCATCCCCGGCCGGACGCCGGGCGCAACTCATCGCGCCTTATATATTTGAGGGCACCTGTCCCCGCCGCTGCGCTTTCTGCGCCACCGGCAGTTCCGATTATTCGAACCGCAAGAGCATCGAGGTCATCGTCAACGACCTGCTCGTCCTCAAAAAACGCGGCGTCACCGGCTTTTTTTTCCTTAATCCGAACTTCAATTCCGATTACGATTCCGCCAGCCGCCTTTGCGACGCCATGATCGAGGCCGGCTTGAACCTGCCTTGGTCCGACTCGGCCAATCTCCAGCACCTCGACGAGGCGCTCCTGCGCAAGATGCGGCGCGCCGGGGCGGTCAAGCTCGTCTTCGGGATGGAGACCTTCAGTCGCCGCCTGCTCAAATATATCCGCAAAGGAATCTCCAAGGAACGCATCGAGCGTTGCTTGCGGCTATCCCACGGCCTGGGCATATGGAACCATATCGAGTTGATCTCGGGGCTGCCGACGGAGACCGGCGCGGATGTCCGGGAAACGGCCTCTTTCATCAGGAAGCTCGCGCCATCCATCGACGCATACTCCTTGAATCCTTTCTTGCTGTTCCGCAACTCGCCTTTTTACCGGGAGGCCGACGCCTTCGGAATCCGGCCGCATTCCGGCCCGCCGAAGGGGGGCATGGCCAGCCTGTCGGAAAGGTTCGACGAGATAGGCGGCCCCGATTGGCCGCGCAAAGAAATCCAGACTCGCCTGGCCACGCTCAGGCTCGCGCAAACGATCGATGCGGTATCTTCCAAAACCGCCAGCGACCAAGACCACATCCATCTTCTGATGTATCTCTATGGGCGGCTGGGGCATGAGCGCAAGGCGCTCATCCGCAAGATATTCAAGCAATGCACGGGGCGATTCAAGCCTTACCATTCCTTGGTGTTCTTCGGGCGCGACAGCTACGCGTCCAAGGCGGACTACAATCCCGCCCCGGCCGCAGCCGCTGATCCCGGAGCGCCGGCGCTGCGCGCGTGAGGCCGCGCCAGGCTGACGCGGCCGTCGCTTAAGTCCACGCGCAGCCGATCCCCGGTGCGCAGGCGCGAAATATTCCTGGTCTCCACCAGCAGGGGCACGCCGAACTGCGCGCAGAGGGCGGCCGCGTGGGAGCCGAACGCGCCGCGGCTTACCAGCACCGCGCGCAGGCGGTCCAGCCGGTGCAGGAAACTCGGCTCCAGGTCATGGGCCACATAGATAAAGGAGCGCCAGCGCGCGCGCAGAATGTCACGGTGCATGACCGCCGTCCCTTCCACTACGCGCGGTTGGGGCACGAGAGGCAGGCCGCGGACCTCGGCCCCGGGCGGCCGCTGCGCCCCGCCGCCGGAAGCGCGCAAAAATGAGCTTACTATGCGGCGCCGGCGCTGGCTGATGCGGATCTGCCTCTCCAGCATCCGGCACAAACGCCGCTCGTAAGGCGCGCGCGCGCCGCCCAGCAGGCGCGCGCGTACGCGCCGGCTCCAAAGCTCCTCGTAATCGAGGCGCTCGCGCAGCTGGAAGGCCGAGGCGCGGTCGAGGCGGCGGCGCAGGAAGCGGGCTTCGCCGCGCGTGAATCCGGTATAGCCCACGGCGAAACGCATCTTAAAACTCCGTCCCCCGCTCATGAAGACCTTGGCGCGGCTGCGGCTGCTGTACTTCTGGAAATAACGGCAAAATATGAACAGCAAGCCTTCCCGCGAGAGTTTGGCCATGAGCTGTTGCCGGCGCGCGTCATCCCGGTCCGGGAACAAAGTCAAGCACATGCCTCGGCGGGCCACAATCCAGCCTTGCGCGCGGGCGCGGCGCAGGCCGCGGGGGAACAAAAACACGATGAAGTGCTCCAAGGTCTCGTTGCGCTTGCGTTGTATATCCAGGTAATTGTAGGCCAGAACGTCGATGGTTTCGCCCAGGGCCCACTCGTTATCCCGGAAACCGAGGGCTTGCATCATCTCGAAAATGCGCAAATATACGCGATCCATATCGAGGGCCTTGATCCGGCCGTCGCAAACCAACGGGCGGGCCTGGAGCAGGGTGCAGTGTCCGCGTTTGACCAGCAGTTCCACGGAAACGTTCTGATTCGGATACAAGGCGCGTTGGACTTCCAGCACCGCGGCCGCGGCGGCGTCCATGGCCGCGGCCGGAGCGCCAGGCGGGATATGCAGAGCGCGGCTGCCCGCCAGCTCGTAAATCGCGCGCCAAGCCGCGGCGCGGCCGGAGGTAACGCCGGCGCTGCCGCCCGGCGCGAGCTCCACCACCAGGCGCTGGCTGTGGTAGAGGGTGGCCACGCCGCCGCACTCGGCCGCCAACCAAGGCTGCACCAGCAAGGCCATGGGCGCCGCGCCGCCGCGGCGTCCTTGCGCGCGGCGATAGTCCGCGGCCCGCGCGCCGAAAGCCGACGCGGCGCAGGTCCCCAAGGCGTCGGCCAAGCCTTCCCGGCCGGAGACCACCATGGACGTGTAAACGCCGGCGGCCGGAGAGTCGGTCCGATCCTCGTCGCACGCGGAACTGCGCACTATGACCGGGAAACGCCCGTCGAAAAGGCGGCGCGCCTGGCGCCCCAGTTCCGGCGCCCAGGCGGGGCGCAAGGCGCAGGAGCCGCCGCGGCGCTTAAACAGGCGCTCCACTACGGCGGCCCGGAGCAGCCAGGTGGGCGGCACCGTAAAGCCGGCCTCGCGCAGGGCGCGCAGCCCGGCGGCCTTGCCGCCCGCGTCGGGCGGCAAGGGAGCTGAAAACAAATTCGTGAAAAGTTTCATCGGCGGTCGGATGCAATTTCACATATTATGGGAGAATTGCGGGACGCATGTCCATGGTCGCGGGCCCCGAGAAAACGGTATCGAGGCTAAGGGCGGGAGGCGGAAGCAAAAAGGGCTGAAAAGAAGCGGAGGCCCGCGGCGCTCCCCCGACCCGACGAGAACGCCAGACCGTGTTCCTTGAGGAACAGGCGATGGCGCGGCCGGACCGTCCGGCCAGGGGCGGCTACCGCAATTTTTATCTTTTTCCCGAGCACGCGTGCTTTCATCAGGGAGTATATCGAGACGGCCTCGACCAGGCGGAAATCCCGGCTCATATTCCCGGTGCGCAAGGAGAGGGATTTTTGGTCGCCGGGCGAATAAAGGAGCCGGTCGGCCCTTTCCCGCGCGCTGGCCAGGCCGCCCGGCCGGATCCGGACGGCCAGGCGCTCCACGCCGCGGCGGGGGTTGCGCTTGGGCAGGTGCCCGAAATCTCCGATATCGCGGTCGGCGCCGAGACGATTGAGCAGGAGTTCGAAGTCTATGACCGGGCCGATGACGCGTTCCAACCTGCGGTAAAGCCGCTCGCCGGGACCCAGCAGGCGCTTGGGGTCGAGCCCCGCCAGCCGGCAATGGAAGTAGACATGGCCGGGGCAGCCGTTGTAGCCGCGCCGGGGGTGCGTCGAGAAATAGGACCGGACTTCGGCCAGGACCGCGTTCATGCGTTCCTGGTCCAGGCCGTCGGAGAGGCTGCCGATCCGGTAGCGTTCGTTGCCGGGGCCGTGGGCCGCTACCAGGCCGCTGGGATAGAAATGTCCGTCCGGAGCCAGGGAGAGCTCGCGCAGGCCCGGAGGGTTCGCGATCTGGGCCAGTTCGACCGCCGGGGTGATGAAGTCGAAGCGCAGGCGGACCTGCGACTCGCCGAAGCCGCAGCGCAGGGTGGCGGCGTGCAGCCGTTTGAGCTCCAGCGCGGACCGGCGTATGCTTTCGATCTCGGCGCCGGTCCAGGCCCGCCGTATGTCGAGATCCACGACCACGCAGCGCAAGCCCAGGGACAGCAGGAAGCGCGCGCTGGGGCCCATCAGGCCGACGGTCTCGCGGCTGAAGGTGGCGCCCGCGCTCAGCGCCCCGCGTTGCTCCGGGGTCAGGGCCATGATGTTGCGCGCGACGGCGGCGAAGGTGGAGGCCGCGGGCCTCTTCCAGAACCTGCGGTTGTAATCCTGCACGGCGCGCGGGCCGTCGCAGCTGACGATCAGTTCCGCGCGCCGCGCCAGCAGGGCCGCGGCGCGCGGGCGCGTCAGCAGGGTGCCGTTGGTGAAGACCTCGATCTTCGGGCGGTCTCCCAGGCGCGTGCGTACGGCGTCCACCGCGCCCAGCAGCAGGCGAAAATCCAGGAAGGGCTCGCCGCCTGAGATGCTCACCTTCTGCACCCGGCCGGGCTCGATGCGGGCGCGGTAGAGGTCCAGGGCTTTCTTGATCTGGGGCAGGGTGAGCCAATCCGGCGCGGAGCGCTTCTTGCCGCGGCCGTAGCAGTAGCGGCAGGCCAGATTGCAGGCGTTGGTCAAGCAAAGGTCGAGCTCCCGCGGGAATTCCGCGCGGGGATACCAAAGCGCGCTCACCGGTCCTCCCGCAGGAATCGCGGCTGGGACCAGCGGCGGTTCGTGGACGCCGCGCGCGCGCCCACGAAGACGTCCCAATCGCGGAGCAGCCGCCAGGGGACCCCCGCGCCGTCGGGGCGGCCCTCCAGGGCCAGGCGCAGGCGTTTGCCCAGTTTGCGGGACTTGAGCAGGCAGTAGACGGTCAGCGCCTCCACGGTACGGCGGTCCCGGGACAGCGAGTCCAGGCGCAGGAGCAATTCCTTGTCGCGGCCGGGGGAATAAAGGCAGTAGTCCGCCAGCCGGCGCAGGGCCGCCAGGCCGAGGCGGCGGGCGTCGAGCTCGAGCCGCCGCACCGGCCGCGGGCAGACCCGGGAGGGACGGTGCTGAAAATCCCCGAAGCCGGGCTCGCGCGCCAGGTCCGACAGTATCCGCTCGATGTCCACGAACGGGCCCAGCTCCTCGGCGAAGACCCGCGCGACGCTTTCATCGGCCGCCGTCATGGCCAGCGGATCGAGCCCCCGGGACAAGGCGAAGAAATACCTTTCCACGGGCGGCAGCACCCAGGAAGTGAGCCGTCCCGCGCGCAGGAACCGGCCCAGCTCCGAGTATATCCGGCGCAATTTCGGGAAGTCTATGCCTCGGCGCAGGTCCCCGACCCGGTAGTCCCGCCCCCGGATGCGGTGGGCGCCGAGCACGTCGCTGGGAAAGAACCAGCCGTCCGGGGACAGGGAGAAGGAACTCGGCGGCGGGAACGGCCGGGCCGCGCCGAGCTTGTTCTCGAAGGCGAAGCCGAAGAGCTTTCCCGACGCGTGCGGCCAGGACGAGGCGCGCATTTCGCGCACGTAGTATCCGCGCAGCCCGGCCAGGGCGGCCCGCAGGCGCGGGAGCTTGCGCGGGCTCCAGCGCTCGTACATGTCCAGGTCGAGGACGATCTCCTTGAAGCCGAAGGAGCGCAGCAGGGCGATGGATTCGACCACGCGGCCCACGGTCGCGGAGGGGAAGGTGGTCATGGCGCACAGGCCGCGGCGCTGCGCGGGCGTAAGCGCCTCCAGACGCGCCAGCACATGCGCGAAGACCGGCCGGCCGCGGCCGTCGGCGAATCTTCGGTTGCGGCCGGTCGTGGCGGCGTCGCCGTCGAGGCTGACCGCCAGGTCCACGCCGCGATCCAGCAGGAAGCCC
Organism: Elusimicrobiota bacterium; assembly: GCA_028717865.1. Taxonomy (GTDB): domain Bacteria; phylum Elusimicrobiota; class Elusimicrobia; order UBA1565; family UBA9628; genus UBA9628. Next base: position 9,657 of record JAQUMZ010000038.1, read on the forward strand.
GCCTTGGCGCGGTCGAGCAGGGTGCCGTTGGTGACCACGTCGATGGCGGCGCGGCCGTTGCGGCCTTGGATGTGGTCCACGAGCCGGGCCAGCAGCGGGAACTCCACGAAGGGCTCGCCGCCGGTTATGCCTATGGTCCGCAGGGGCGAGGGGTCGCGGCCGGCCGAGCGCGGAAAGGCCTGGGCCAGGAAAATGTCGGCGGCGCGGGCCGCCTGCGCGAAGCTCAGGCCGCGCGGTCGGCCGCCCATGATGGCGCGGCTGGAGCAGTAGCGGCATCTCAGGTTGCAGGCCGTGGTCAGGTATATCTCCAGGCTGGTGGGCAGCAAGTCGAGGTTGTCCGGGCTCATGGGCGCGGGTGCAGGCGCTGGAAAACCGGCAGGCGCCGGTTGTCGGATAAGATGCCCGACAGGCCGCGGAAGTAGACTCGGGAGAGGCGGCGCAGGTCGTCGAGGCTGTCTCCGTGGAAATAGGCGCCCAGCGGGCAGCAGCCTTCCCAGCGCGGGAAGCCCCGGGCGACTATGTCGGCCGCGGCGGCCGCAAACAGCGTTTCGCGTCGCGCCCAATCCGGGCCCGAGGCGGCGGTGCCTATTCTTAGCGCGGGCCGGCGCAGGGTCTTGTCGCAGGCGTAATACGAGCCGTCCGGGCCCAGAGTCAGGGTGGGGCAGCGCCGCCAGGACGAGCGGCCGTCCAGCAGGGGGAAAAGGGCGGGTATGGAGAAGGGGCGCAGACCGGCGGTCAGCACCTTGCGGTAATAGAACCGCACGGCCTTCAGGGCGAGGGCTAACTCGCGCAGCCGTGGCGCGGTCCAGCGCTCGCGCACGCCGGGCGTGAAGTTTATCCGGCCGAAGCCCGCCCGGTGGCAGCGGTCCAAGTCTTCTAGGAGGCGGTCCGCGGTGTCCGGATGGACCACCAGGTTGGCTCCGAGACCGCGTTTGAGCAAGCCCTTGAGCCGGGGAATGTCGCGCGCCGGGATCTCCAGACCGATGGTTACCTGCGCGTCCAGTTCGCGCAGCGCGCGCAGGCGGCGGGGGGTCAGCAGGGTGCCGTTGGTGAAGACCTGCAGGACCGCGGTCCGGGACCGCCGGCGCGCGAGGCGCGCGGCCGAGAGCAGGGATCGGAACTCGAGCAAGGGCTCTCCGCCCAGGAAGGAAATGGTCTTGCCGTCGCCGCTGCTATTAAGGAAGCCGGCCACGGCCCGCTTGAGGTCGGCAGGGTCCAGACGCGCCTTTGGGCCGCGATTGGCAGCGACAAAGCAGCGGCGGCAGGCGAGGTTGCAGCGGTTAGTGATGTATATCGCCAGGCGGTCCGGGCCGCGGGTCATGCTCGTCGGATCAGTATAGCATGGATGCGCGGGAGGCGTTCGCGGGCGTAGCGGTTCCGGGGGTCAGCGACTACAACAATAGAATCTGGTGGGCTCGTCTTTCATCCGCAATTCGCCAATCACTTGGTTGCCCGCCGGGTCCACCATTACGACCGATCTGGTGGCCTTGGGGGGGGTAGTGCCCGGGATCACTGCGTCGACCGAACTGGCGCGATTATAATAGGATTCGCCCTCGGAGTAAACACCTGGTATGAACGTGGCGTATGTACCCGTGGGGCAAGGGGTGCATTTACTCCCATCGCAATTGATAGCGGTCGCGTCGCTGCCCATTAGCAGTTGGCAAGCCGGAAGATCGTTCAAGTATATATACCCGCCGCCGTTGCTGGCGGTCAGGCGCGCCATTGTCGTTGATGCTCCGCCGGTGTGTTTCTTGAAGGAAATGTAATAAGGCACTCCGTTGGCGATTTCCTCTCCCAGTTCTACGATCGACACATTCCCCGTGTCGTTTCGCCACGCGTTGCCGTCATGCCAGGCGCGGTTGGACATGCGCAGGTAGTCGCCGCCCGAGCTGATGAAGCCGCCGGTGCCGCCGGTATAGTCACCGTTGGGGATGGGGGTGCCTATCTGGAGGGCGTTGTTTTGCGGGATCACGAGGCTGATTTTCTTGTCGGTCGCCTTGGATGCGA